>NZ_JAFRFW010000083.1:0-3018 GCF_017434145.1 Saccharopolyspora sp.
TCGTCAGCGCCATGGTGGCGTTCGTGGCCGGTCTGGACGTGCTCTTCGCAAAGGGCGTGCTCTGGTTGTTCGGCTGAACATCTCCGGGCCCGCGCGGAGAGTGGGTACGGCGATGCTAAATAACCCGGCACGCAACGCACGAGAGGAAGCGAGACCGACTGTGACCTCAGGAGAGGGGACTCCCCACGAGGGCCAGGAGCTGACCGGCCGCAACGAGGAGCCGGAGGCCGCCGAGGCGGTCCCGGGCTCCGCGGCCGTCGACTCCGCGCGCGCCGCCGACTCCGGCGAGGACACCGGTTCGCCCGAAGCCGCCGGCGCCGACGCGCAGCTGGACAGCACCGGCGCGGATGCCCCCGGTTCCGCCGACGCGGCCGAGCAGGCCGACGAGGCGGAATCGACCGGCACGGAGACCGACGCCGAGGCGGAGACCGAAGGCGAGGCCGAGCCGGACCCGGTCGAGGAGCTGCGCGCCGCACTGCGCCGCGCTCCCGGCGAGTGGTACGTGATCCACTCGTACGCGGGCTACGAGAACAAGGTCAAGACGAACCTGGAGACCCGCGCGCAGACGCTGGACGTGGAGGACTACATCTTCCAGGTCGAGGTGCCCACCGAAGAGGTCACCGAGATCAAGAACGGCCAGCGCAAGATGGTGCAGCGCAAGGTGCTGCCCGGGTACATCCTGGTGCGCATGGAGCTCAACGACTCCTCGTGGAGCGCCGTGCGCAACACCCCGGGCGTGACCGGCTTCATCGGCGCGACCTCGCAGCCTTCGCCGCTGAGCATCAACGACGTGCTGAAGTTCCTGGCGCCGCAGGCCGAGAAGGAGGCCAAGCCGGAGCCGGGCAAGAAGGCCGCCGAGCCGGCCGCGGCTTCCGCGAAGCCGTCGGTCGAGGTGGACTTCGAGGTGGGCGAGTCGATCACCGTGATGGACGGCCCGTTCGCGACGCTGCCCGCGACGATCAGCGAGGTCAACGCGGACAACCAGAAGCTCAAGGTGCTGGTTTCGATCTTCGGCCGGGAGACGCCGGTCGAGCTGTCGTTCAACCAGGTCTCCAAGATCTGACCGGCTCCCCGCGCCGCCACCGGCCGACACGGGGATTCCGGCCGGCCGCGGGAGGACCAGGCAGGACCTCCCGCGGCGACGGGCGAAGCCATCGTGGCCCGCGCCCGTGCCCGGTCCGGGAGAACGGGCCGGGCGAGCACTCCGAGGACACAGGAAGCTGAAGATGCCGCCCAAGAAGAAGAAGCTCGCAGCGATCATCAAGCTGCAGATCTCGGCCGGCCAGGCCAACCCGGCACCGCCGGTCGGTCCCGCGCTCGGCCAGCACGGCGTGAACATCATGGAGTTCTGCAAGGCCTACAACGCCGCCACCGAGAACCAGCGCGGCGACGTGGTGCCCGTCGAGATCTCGGTGTTCGAGGACCGTTCGTTCACCTTCAACCTGAAGACCCCGCCGGCGGCGAAGCTGCTGCTCAAGGCCGCGGGCGTGCAGAAGGGCAGCGGTGAGCCGCACAAGTCCAAGGTCGGCAAGGTGACCGTGGACCAGATCCGCGAGATCGCGCAGACCAAGTGGGTCGACCTCAACGCCAAGAACATGGACCAGGCGGAGAAGATCATCACCGGTACCGCCAAGTCGATGGGCCTGACCGTCGAGGGCTGACCCGGCCCGTGTGGGAGGGCTCGCGCAGCCCTGCTCGACCACGACTGATCCCGTTAAGGACAGAGGAAATGACTAAGCGCAGCAAGGCATACCTGCAGGCCGCCGAGCTGGTCGACCGCGCGCGGTTGTACGCGCCGCTGGAGGCCGTCGAGCTGGCCAAGAAGACCTCCAAGGTCAAGATGGACCCCACCGTCGAGGTGGCGTTGCGGCTGGGCGTCGACCCGCGCAAGGCCGACCAGATGGTCCGCGGCACCGTGAACCTGCCGCACGGCACCGGCAAGACCGCCCGGGTCATCGTGTTCGCGACCGGCGACAAGGCCGCTGAGGCCGAGACCGCCGGGGCGGACGCGGTCGGCTCGGAGGAGCTGATCGAGCGCATTCAGGGCGGCTGGCTCGATTTCGACGCGGCGATCGCCACCCCGGACCAGATGGCCAAGGTCGGCAAGATCGCGCGGGTGCTCGGCCCGCGCGGCCTGATGCCGAACCCGAAGACCGGCACCGTCACCCCGAACGTCTCCAAGGCCGTCGCGGACATCAAGGGCGGCAAGATCAGCTTCCGGGTGGACAAGCAGGCCAACCTGCACTTCGTGATCGGCAAGGCGTCGTTCGACAACAACGCGCTGGTGGAGAACTACGCGGCCGCGCTGGACGAGGTCCTGCGGTCCAAGCCGTCCACCTCGAAGGGCCGGTACCTGAAGAAGGTCACCTTCACCACGACTATGGGCCCGGGTATCCCGGTCGACCCGGCGCTGACGCGGAACCTCACCGAGGCTTCCGCCTGATCGAGCACCGCAGCTGAAGGTGGGCCGTCCCGCGATGGGCGGCCCACCTTTTTGCGTTCAGCCGCAGTTCGCGGGCGCGTACTGGTCGATCAGCCAGCCGCCGTCGGGCTGCCTGCTGATGCGCATGGTGCCCAGCGCCGGACCGCCGCCGACCTGCACCGCGCAGGAGTCGACCTTGGTCTGGGTGCCGGTGGATTGCAGCGCGTTGAGGAACATCGGGTCGCGGTAGCTCGCCGGTCCGGTGACCGCTGCCCGGGCCTGGCGCGCTGCGGACGGGCAGTCGCCGGTGCCGTAACTCGCGGCGAAGGCCGCCTTGCCGGTATCGGTGAACAACGCGCACGCCTGTTCCGGCGAGTTCCCGCCGATGTAGTTGTACAGCGCGTAGATCGCCAGGTCCGGCTCTCCCGGTGCGATCGGCGCGGCAGCCTGCGACCCCCCGCCCGTGCCGGGCGCGGAGGAGCCGCCGCTCCCTCCGGTGAACGAGACCAGCAGCGAGTGCAGCAGGTAGTACAGCACCAGCAGGATCACGACGAGGTAGATCAACCTGCGCACGATCTTGTACCGGAGCAGCCCCA
>NZ_JAFRFW010000799.1:0-2074 GCF_017434145.1 Saccharopolyspora sp.
CGGCGGCGAGCACCGAGGCCGCCACCCCGACCCGGCACGGAGTGTTCGGCGCCCGCACCCGCTCGGTCGCCTTGAGCTGCCGCACCGCCTCGTCGCTGATCCGTTCCAGCTCCCGGCGCACCTGGCCCAGGTCGGGGCGGTCACCCGGGCGCGACTCGGGGTGCGCGTCCCACCGGGCGTGCAGGCCGCGCTGCACGTCCTTGCCCGCTTCGATCTGGTCGGTGAAGAAGCGGACGGCTACGCCCGGATCGAGTCCGTTGTCCGCGGCGAGCTCGGACACCTCGCCCAGCACCCGTCGCTCGCGTTCCGGATCGGCGATGGGTTTTCCGGTGCCGTACTTGGCGGCGGCGACCTCGTCCGCCAGCGCCAGCCGTTGCGCGGCGAGGTCCACCAGCGGGCCGAGATCGGTCGTCGCGGACTGCGCGGCGACCGAAGCCGGACCGACGACGGGCGCCCCGGCGTCCGGTGTCGCGGTTGCGGCCGGTGCCGTGCCTGCGGCCACGGCGCCGATGATCGAAGTTGCCAGCAACGTGCGTCGCATCGTCATGACTTCTCCCCTCGCGGTTCTGCTTCGCGGAAAAGTCTGCCGTGCACCCGCGTTCGGGCCGGGGCGGACTCGCCGCGGCGTGTCGGCCGGAGACCTCGGCGAACCGAATGGGCAGGTGAAGCCGGATATCCGCGACCGAATCAAGTGCCGAGAGTCCGTTGTGGACAGAGCGTTCGCAAGCGCCCCCGGCCGGGCGGCTGCAGGGCGGCGCGGTTGAGCACCCACCCGGCCGAGGGGTTGCGTTCGCGCGCCTACGCGCGCGGTCCCATCGCGAGCCCCGCAGCGCGAGGCGGTCGCGAGATCAGCTGGACAGGTAGCCGCCGTCGGCGGCCAGCGCGTGCCCGGTCACGAACGACGAATCGTCCGAGCACAGCCACAGGCTGGCCGCAGCGACCTCCTCCGGCCGCCCGAACCGGCCGAACAGGCTCAGCCGCGGCGCCAGGTCCTGCTCGCGGCGTCCGGTGCTGTCCATCGAGTACCGGATCATCGGCGTGTCGATCGCGCCGGGGCAGACGGCGTTGACCCGGATGCCGCGCGCGGCGTTCTCCAGCGACGCGACCTTGGTCAGCCCGATCACGCCGTGCTTGGCCGCGGTGTAGATCGCCTGGTTGAGCTGCGGCCGGTAGGAGTTCACCGAGCCGATGTTCACGATCGAACCGGGGCCGTCCTGCCGCAGCATCTGCTTGATCTCGTGCTTGAGGCACAGCGCCACGGACTTCAGGTTCACCGCGAGGATCCGGTCCAGGTCGTCCTCGGCGAGCTCGGCGACGGTATTGGCGTCCGGGGCGACCGCGGCGTTGTTCACCGCGCAGTCCAGCCGCCCGTACCGCTCGACCGCGGTCTCGACCATCCCGCGCACCTGATCGGAGTCGCCGACGTCGACGCGCAGGAACGACGCCCGGCCGCCACCGGCGACGATCTTGTCCACCGTGGACTCACCTGCGCGTTGCTCGCGGTCGGCGACCAGCACCGACGCGCCTTGCGCCGCCAGCAGCTCGGCGGTTGCCGCGCCCATGCCCATCGCCGCTCCGGTGACCGCCGCGACCTTGCCCGCGAGTGCGTCGCTGCCCATGTTCCTCCTGCTCAGAACGGGTTTTCGGGATCGCGCAGGGATTCCGGATCGGGAGTCGCTCCCGCGCCGATGGCGTTGCGCGCCGGAACCAGCTGCTTCGGCCGGTTCACGCCCAGGTGCGCGGTCAGCCGCCCTTGCGGGGACAGCCAGGCGGCGCCCCACCGCTCGGAGTCCGCGCCGCGCAGCACCAGCGTGTCGGCGGCGCTGTGGTGCCCGACGTACTGGAGCTTGCGGCCGAACTGGTCGCTCCAGAAGTAGGGGACCGGATCGTGCTCGGGAATGCCGGTGCCGAGGATCTGCGCGACCACCGTTTCCGGAGCGGTGCGCGCCTCGTCCCAGTGCTCGACCCGCAACCGCGCGCCCGAGCGCGGCGACCAGCGCGCCGCCGCGTCGCCCACCGCGTACACCCCGGGAACTCCGGTGCGCAGTTGCTCGTCGACGAGCACGCCGCGGTC
>NZ_JAFRFW010000800.1:0-13237 GCF_017434145.1 Saccharopolyspora sp.
CGGGCCGCGCGGCCCGCCCACGGTCAGACCAGGTAGCCGACGCCGCCGTAGGCGTTGGCCAGCGCCGCCTCGTCCTCGTCGATCGTCCGGTCCGGCCGCCACAGCGGCGACAACGTCAGGCCCGGATCGGCCAGCCGGTACCCGTCGAACAGCGACTCGATGTCCACGCGGTTGCGCCACGCCACCGGGGTCGGGGTCCGGGCCATCACCTCGTGCGCGACCCGCACCTGCTCGTCGGTGGCCGAGACCTGCGAGATGTGCGAGATCGCCAGCCAGCTGCCCGCTGGGCTCGCGGCCCGGTAGCGGGCCACCAGCTGCCTGGCCTCGGCGTCGTCCGGCACGAACGGCAGGATGGCGATCGCCAGCACCGCCAGCGGGCGGCCGAAGTCCAGCATGTCCGCGACGCCGGGCGCGGCCAGCACGCTGTCCACGTCGCGCACGTCGGCCTGCGTGATCGTCACGTTCGGCTTGCCTTCGAGCATCCGCCTGGCGTGCGCCACCGCGACCGGTTCGTGGTCGACGTAGGCGACGCGAGCGCGCGGGTTCGACCAGTGCGCGATCTCGTGCACGTTGCCGACGGTGGGGATGCCCGAACCGAGGTCGAGGAACTGGTCGATGCCCTGCGCGAGCAGGAACCGCACCGCCCGCCCCAGGAAGGCCCGGTTCGCCTGCGCGTAGGTCGCCGACTGCGGCAGCACGCGCAGCGCGTCGTCGGCGGCATCCCGATCGACCGCGAAGTGCGCCGAACCGCCCAGGTAGTAGTCGTACATCCGCGCGGAGTTGGGCCGGTCGGTGTCCGGCACCTCCGGCAGCGTGGTGAACCGCTCTCGATCACTCTCGACCATGCTGTTGATGGTGCAACAACGGGCGGTCGATGACCATGGGTAGTCGCGCCCGCCGCCCGCCCGCCGTGCGTTGGGGAACGGACCGCCGGTTCCACTCCGGTCGGCCGAACGGCCCGTTCACCCCTGGTTGAACTGCGGCCCCGCGTCCACTAGGGACGGTCGTTGCGGACGAATTCGGCGAGGTCGGCGGATTGCTGCACCCGCGACGGCTCGTGCACGTACATCATGTGGCCCGCGTCGTAGTAGCGGACCTCGATGTTCTCCCGCAGCTCTTCCGGAATCGGCAGCCGCGCGAGCACGTGCTCGGCCGCGAAGTACGGCGTGGCGCCATCGGTGTAGCCGGCACCGACGTGCACCCGCAGGTGCGGGTTGGCGCGCATCGCCGAACCCAGCCTGTCCACGACCGATACTGCGGCGCCCTCGAACTCCTTGTACGACCACGGCTGCACGCGGCTGGTGAGCAGCTCGTACGGCAGGTCGTTGACGTACTCCAGCTCTTCGCGCACGTAGTGGTTGATCGCCGCCGAGTAGGCACCGATGATGCCGGACACGCTCGGGTCGTCGGTGAACCGTTCGCCCGCCGCGTCGGCTTCCCACCCGAGGAAGCGCCCGTCCATTCGGCCGACCGTGCGGCGCTGGTCGCGCAGCAGCTCGGTGAAGAACCGCAGGTGCTCGATGCGCAGGTCGACGCGGTCCACGTAGTCCTCGGACAGGCCGGTGAGTTCCGCGGTGCGCCGCACGATGTCCGCGCGTTCGGCCGCGGACAGCCGCGCGCCCCGCGCCAGCGCCCACGCGTAGTCGCCGGAGGCGAACTTCTCCGCTTCGTCCAGCACTTCGCGAAGCGGGCGGTCGCCGTGCTTGCCGTGGTGGTGCGCGATGGCGGCGTAGGTCGGCAGGTACAGCCAGTACGGCAGATCGTTGCCTTCTGTGAACCGGATAGTGCCCATGTCCAGCACCGACGAGATCAGCAGCAGTCCGTTGAGGTACAGCCCGTGCCGGTCCTGCAGGTGCTCGGCGAGCGCCGCGGCGCGCAGCGTGCCGTAGGACTCACCGGCGAGGTACTTCGGCGACATCCACCGCCCGTTGCGCGAGGTCCACAACCGGATGATCTCGCCGACGGATTCGATGTCGGCCTTGTAGCCGTGGAAACCGCCGGGGTCGCCGCCTTCGACGGCGCGGGAGAAACCGGTGGAGACCGGGTCGATGAACACCAGGTCGCTGTGCGCCAGCAGCGTCTGCTCGTTGTCGGCCAGCCCGTACGGCGGGGCTGCGGTCGAGCCCGCATCGCCGGAGAGCACCCGGCGCGGTCCGAGCACCCCGAGGTGCAGCCACACGCTGGCCGATCCGGGCCCGCCGTTGAACGCGAACGTCACCGGGCGCGGTTCGGCGCTGTCGGCGACGTAGGAGGTCAGGAAGACCTCGGCCTTCGGCTTGTGCCCTTCGAACTTGCCGTCGGTGTAGACCTCTTCGCGCAGCACGATGCGGCCGGTGGTGGCCGTGTAGGGCAGCTCCGCGCCGTTGGCGGTGATCGTGTGGTGCGTGCTGACGAGGTCGTCGACCGGCTCGGCCGGGGTGTTCGCGGGGGCCTGTTCGGAGTCGCCGGGTTTCGTTTCGCTGGCTGCCATATCCGCACCCTACGTGCCGCGTACCGCAGCTCCGCGGTGTTTCTGCCACCGTGGGCTGGTGATCTCCGAACTGATCGAGCATCCCGTCGAAGACCCCGCCACCGCGGCCGCAGGCACCACCGCGATCGGCGAGCTGGACGAGCGGGTCGCCCGCTGCACGGCCTGCCCGCGGCTGGTCGAGTGGCGCGAACGGGTCGCGCGGGAGAAGCGGGCGGCGTTCCGCGACGAGACCTACTGGGGCCGTCCGGTTCCGGGTTTCGGACCGCCGGACGCGGCGATCTCGATCGTCGGTCTCGCCCCCGCCGCGCACGGCGCGAACCGCACCGGCCGGATGTTCACCGGTGACCGTTCCGGCGATGTGCTCTACCAGGCGATGTACGACGTCGGCCTCGCATCGCAGCCGCACGCCTACGGCCTCGGCGACGGTTTGACGTTGTACGGCACCAGAATCACGTCGCCGGTGCACTGCGCGCCGCCCGCGAACAAGCCCACCACCGGTGAGCGCGACACGTGCCGCAGCTGGCTTTCCCACGAGTTCGTGCTGCTGCGGAACACGCTGCGAGTCGTCGTGGTGCTGGGCGGTTTCGGCTGGCAGGCCCTGCTGCCGGTACTGCGCGACGCGGTGTGGCAGGTGCCCTCGCCGCAGCCGAAGTTCGGCCACGCTGCGCACGCCGAACTACCCGCCACCGACGGCGGAGCGGACCTGCACCTGCTCGGCTGCTACCACGTCAGCCAGCAGAACACCTTCACCGGCAAGCTCACTCCGGCGATGCTGCGGGAGGTCCTGGAGCAGGCGAAGGGCCTGGCAGGCGTGAAGTGACCTTCGCTCGGGCATAACGCTTGCCGTTATGAACGCCGAACGTTTACCAAGTCGTGTGCCATCCGTCGCCGACAAGGAGACCGAGCGCGGGATGGCAACGGCGTCGTTCGTAGGTTCTTGCCTCGAACGTCCAGCGGGCTATGCGTAAGCTCGCCGTCCTTTGACGGTCAGCCGCGTTCCTGACTTACTCACCGGTCGTGCCGTCGATGAGTTCTCGCGCCACGTCCAGTTGCCCTACGTGACGCGCGTACTCCTGGAGAAGGTGGAACAAGATTCTCCCCAGAGATGGGGCTTGCTCTGGATCGTGGAACCGGCCGCCGATGTCGGCCCGATCGTCGAGAGTCGCCTCAGAGACCAGTGTCCGCGAGCGTTCGACTTCGTCGCGGTACGCGGTCAGGACCGCAGTCGTGGACTCCGACGTTGCCGCCCACCCCGACTCGTCGCCGCCGGGAAGGTAGGGGGGCACGTCTTCGGCTGCGAACCCCCACCTGAGCCAGCGCCGTTCGACCATGCCGAGATGCTTGATGAGTTGCAGTGGCGACCACCCCAGCGGTTCCACAGGGGTTCTCATTTGTGCTTCTGACAGCCCGGAAATCTTGCGAAGGAGCCGGTCGCGATACCAGTCGAGGTAGCCGATGAGCAGGTGATGAGTGTTCCGCGTCGTGGCGAGAGGATCGCCCATCTCGCCGAGAAGGGCCGGGGGATCGGGTTGGTTGGTTGCCTCCATGTTCGTGAACTTAGCTAGAGCGGCAGACAGCCGAGCCGACACAACATCGGAACTGCATGCTGCGAAGCGTGCTGCGGCAGGCGAAGGAGCCGGCGGGGCTGAGGTGACGCCGGACCCCTAGCGCCGGGACGGTGCTGGAGGTGGTGGCGGTCGAGCTTGCGCGAGGATGTCGAATGCCGCTTGCGCTGTCGGTCGGCTTGCACAACCCGATGAGACCGACCGCGACCGGTTACCGCAGGTAGGTCCGGTCCTGGAAGTCGTCATCCCCGGTGTCGTCCGCCTGAAACCGAGGTGGTGGGGCAGTCTTGGCGTCTTCCCCCGGAGTCGCCACGTGTCCGGTTCCGGCCTTCATCAGGTGCTGGAACTGCCCGAACTGGTCACCCAGCAGCGGTTCGGCGACCTCGTCGAGCTGCTCGGCGGCGTTGCGGGTCGCTTCCCGAATCGTCGACAAGATCGTCTTCTGGAGCACCACGTGCGACTGGCGAGCCGCTTGTGCGTCCAACTGGAGGTCCAGCACTGCACCCGAGGATGCCGCGGTGACAGTTACCGAGCGATCCGCGCTGGTCGCCGTGCCGCGCACGTTCTCCACGGCGGATTGCAGCTCGTCGGCCTTCGCGGCCTGTTCTTGCACGTTGCGCATCAGCTGTTCCATGCGCTCGGAGATCTCGGACATCGATGATCTTCCCCCGTTCTTCTCGAATCACCGAGCGAGAGCCTCGACGATTTGCTTGGCGTGCCAGCTCCCGATGTTCGGCGGCCATGCGCTCAAGACGACCCACGAACCATCCGTGAAACGGATTTCCAACCGTGCTCGCGCCAAGAGCCGAGGACGGCGGCGAGCCATCGCGACCGCATCCCGAGACGCCGTCCACAGCACGCTCATCGGACCGCCTGACTCCCGTTGCCCCAGCAGCAGGAGACGTCGGTCGGAAACGGCCAGGTATGATTCCCGGACCTCTTTGGTGCTCTGTTGAACGGCGCGAGCGGCGGATCCACCCCGTCCTTCGCAGGTGCGCCCGCCGAACCACGATTCGGGGAAGTCCCTCGGACCCGCGGGGCCGGCGCCGAAGAGTGCGAACGGAGCGAGCAGTGCTCGGACCACTCCGCGCCGCGGGCGGCTTCTCCCCTCCGCGCGCTTGACGGCTGCACCCGCCCGGCCCGCGACCTCGCCGAGCTTGTCGTGCACCCGGTCGGCATCCGGTTCCGCGCCGCGAGACCCGCGGGTTACTCCGTAAGCCACCGTCGCCGGGCTCAATGCCAGCAGCGTTTCCTGGTTCTGCAGCGCTCGCTGAGCGGCGTCACCGTGGATCTTGAATGCGTTCAACAGCGGCATGGTCACTGACCTTGGTTCGGTTGCGGATTGATCTCGCCGGAACTGGATTGAGCGTACTTGTAGACGTCCTTGCCGATGTTCGCTCCGAGCCCGGCCGCGCCGCCCGGAACCGGCTCGCCGATCGCCTGCCCGAGCGGTATCCGGGCCGGCGCCGTGTAGGCGGATTTCCCACCGCGCGCCAGGAGACCTTCGCGGCTGAACAGACTGGTCGACTTCTTCAGGTCCTTGAGTTCCTCGAAGCCCCGCTTGTAGGTGTCCAGGCCCCGCTTGAGCTGCTTCATCAGGTCATGCAGCCGGTCCATCAGCTTTGCCAGCTTTTCGACGATCTTCATGACCCGGGAGAACGCGCGCGCCGCGTTGGCAGCTGCCGCGGCTGCCCCCGCTGCCATCGACGCCCCTGCGCTGATCACGGCCAGAGCCAGGCTGATCAGCAGGTCCGCGATCAGGAACATGAGCAGGTCGACGAGGATGTCCAGGATCAGGTTCGCGGCTTCGGCGCACCCTTGGGCGGCCTGCACGAGCAGCTCGGAGGTGTCGTCGAGGTTCTTGGCGACTTCGTCGAGGGTCGTGCCGATCTGTTCGAGCTTGGCGCCGAAGGCGTCGGACGCCGCACCCTTCCAGTGCTGCCGGGTCTGCGCGCCGTCCGACCGCTGCTGCGAGGTGATCTCGCGGGTGCGCGAGGCGGCGTCGCGCCAAACTTCGGCCGCCCGCACCAGATCGTCCGGATCTCCGGAGACCATCTCGATGACCTCGATGAACGGATCCGCCAAGGGCCGCACGATTGATCGGACCTCGCCGGGAAGTCCGTTGAGCAGGCTCTCCAGCTGGTTATTGACCTCGATCTTGCCTGGAGCGGTCATCGCAGCCGGCCCCCTAGTCCAGCTCGTCGATGAGCTGGGCGAACTCGGCGACGAGCATGGTGTCGATCTGCTCGTACACCTCGCGGCAGCCGGCGACTAGACCGCCGAGGTCGCGCATCGCGTCGGCGCAGGCGCCCAGGCTCTCCAAACTGGACTGAACTCGCTGTTCGTAGCCGTCGAAGATCTCACCGCTGCCCGGCATCAAACCGAAGCTCTCGCGGCCGACGCTGGCTTGCTCGAGCTTCTGCACGATCTTGTCGAAGTCCGCGGCATGCCGCTGCGAGGCGCGGTCGAACTCGGTAAGCGCTCCCAAGTCGACGTCGATCTGCTGACCTTCCATGGATCCCCCTTGTCCGTCAGCCGCGTAACAATCACCCGTGCGAGTGATGTTGCAGTCTAGGGCGGCCTTGCACCGGACGTCCGGCCTTCCACGAGTTCGGCTCTTCGGTTACCTCCCGAGCTGGTCTCGATCGGCTTCAGGTAGCGGCGTGAGCAAGCGAAACAGCAGCGGCGACGCGGCGGTGCAAACGCTTTCCGGCTCGTCGGCGACGGTGCGTGTCGGCCGCGAACAGGCCAGTCGCGATTGCAAGATCAGTAGGATCGTGCTGCGCGGGATATCCGCGAGGGGATGCCGGGAGGCGGTCGGTGGAAATCTTCGCTGATCGACGCATCGAGATTCGCGCATTGCCGGAGTTGGGGATGTGACGAACAGCAAATCTCCTCGGCGGTTCGCGGAATCCGTTTGAAATGTCCCGGGCGCCGGGCTCGTCCGGCACACGGACCGCCGGTGATCGCCGGGCGGTAACCCCGTCGCGATTGTCCGAGTGCGCATCGAGTTCCTGTTCCGCAGCGTTGCTGAATCGTGTCGAGCAGCGGCGGAAAGTCGTCATAGCGGCGGTTCGGCCGAAGGTGCTGCGGTGAGTTGGCACGGCAGCTGCAAAAGTCGGTAGGGTGGCCGCACCGACACCCCTCGAGCAGCGTTGCGGCTCGCCTTTCGATGAGCACCGAGCGCATGCGCGCGCGCACGATCCGTGATGCGTGATCACCGCCACGCGCGACTGGCGTCACATTAAGGGGGTGTGCGAGCCATGTCGCGCTTCAGTGGTGCGACCATAGCGGCATGGCTGGTAAATCCGAACCCACCCGGATTCTCATCCTCGGCGGCGGCTATGTCGGCATGTACACGGCGCTGCAGCTTCAGTCGAAGCTCGGGCGCCGGGAAGCTTCCGTCACCGTGGTCGACCCTCAGCCGCACATGACCTACCAGCCCTTCCTGCCGGAAGCGGCCGCGGGCTCGGTCGAGCCTCGCCACGTGGTAGCGCCACTGCGACGAGTCCTGAAGCGGTGCCACGTGATCACCGCAGGCGTCACCGAGATCAACCACGCCGACAAGGCCGTGACGATCGAGAACCCGCAGACCGGTGCCGAAACGCTGCACTACGACCAGCTGGTCGTCGCGCTCGGCTCGGTGCCCCGGCTGTTGCCCATCCCCGGCCTGGCCGAGCAGGGCATCAGCCTGAAAACCGTCGGCGAAGCCCTCTACCTGCGCAACCACGTGCTGGCGAAGATGGACGCCGCGGCCAACACCTCCGACGAGGAGATGCGTTCCCGGCTGCTGACGTTCACGTTCGTCGGCGGCGGCTTCGCGGGCGCGGAAGCGCTCGCCGAGCTGGAGGACATGGCCCGGTACGCGACGCGCTACTACGAGAACATCTCGCGCGACGACATGCGGTGGATCCTCGTCGAAGCCGCAGGCCGGGTGATGCCCGAGGTCAGCGAGAAGATGGGCGTCTACGTCGTCAAGGCGCTGGAAGAGCGCGGCATCCAGGTCTACCTGAACACCTTCCTGAAGACCGTCGAGAACGGGCACGCGGTGCTGTCCGACGGCACCGAGTTCGACACCGACACGCTGGTGTGGAACGCGGGTGTGAAGGCGAACCCGGTGCTGAAGGACTCCGACCTGCCGCTGGACGAACGGGGCCGGGTCAAGGCGACCGCGCACCTGCAGGCGGAAGGACTGCCGGACGTGTGGGTCGCCGGTGACTGCTCGGCGGTGCCGGACCTGTCCAAGACCGACGACGACCCGTCCGCGACCTGCGCGCCGTCCGCGCAGCACGCGGTGCGCCAGGCCGATCAGCTCGGCAAGAACCTGCTGGCCAGCCTGCGCGGCAAGCGGACGAAGGAGTACCACCACAAGTACGCCGGTTCGGTCGCCGGGCTGGGGCTGTACAAGGGTGTGGCCGACGTCTACGGCTTCAAGGCCAAGGGGTTCGTCGCGTGGTTCATGCACCGCACGTACCACGTGAGCCGGATGCCCACGTTCAACCGCAAGCTGCGGATCATCGTGGACTGGACGCTGGCGTTCCTGTTCCGCAGGGAGGCCGTGTCGATGGGCCAGATCCAGGACCCGAAGGCCGATTTCGAGCGCGCCGCGGCGAGCTAAGTTACCGGCGAGTGTTCGCTGGGTAGCGGCATTGGCGCTCTCGTGATGGGACTGCTCCGCGCAGGCGATCAGGTGACCCGCTACTCTTGACATTGAGTAGCGGGGAACCGAAAACTGTACGGGCATCGTCACCTGAAAGGATGCCGCGGTCCCGGAAGGGGTTGAAACCTTTGACGCTCCAGGAGCTTGCCGCTCTGCTGCGCAGCGGAGAGGTCCAGGACGGTCCGCTGGCCGACTTCGCGGCCGAATACCGCGCCGCGTCCGAGGTGTTCCGCAAGAAGGACGACTGAGTCCGGATGCCCGCCGCGCGGGCGCCGGGCGCACTCGCTGATTCGCGGTATCGCAGGAGGCTGGGGTTGATGAGCGAGGGGGCGGACGATCTCGCGCGCCCCTTTCCGCCCGCGCACGACTTCCGGCCGGGCCCGTTGCTGCTGCAGGGCCAGGACTACTTCTTCCGCTCCGACGACGCGAGCCTCGACTTCCAGGAGCGGATGCACCGCGCCGACCTCGTCGACGAGGGCGACGGCGACCCCACCCCGTGCGTGCTGGTGCTGGCGCGCGCGGCGGACATGGAGATGAACGAGCTGTCGCTGGCGCTGGCCGAACGGGACATCCGGATGGTGCGGATCGACGCGGACCGGTGCCTGGAGGTCGCGCTCACCGTCTACACCGACAACCCGCTGATCGAGTTCGAGCGCTGGCTGCTGCGCCCGATCCTGGTGTGGCGCAGGCACTTCGACATCACCGCGCTGCCGGTCGACCCGACCACCGTGCACGGCGCCTACGTCCGCGAGCAGTGGCGCGCGGTGTCCGGCTGGTTGTCCGGGCGCACCGACTGGGAGCAGATCAACCCGGTGCGCTCCAGCTCGCACCTGGACCGGTTGACGCAGCTGCGGGACGCGGCGGCGTTCGGCTTGCGGGTGCCGCGGACGACCGTGACGACGCTGCCCGGCCGCAACCGGCCCGGCGGGGACAACTGCATCGTCAAAACCGCCGGGCATCACCTGCTGGAGCCGGAACCCGGTGCGTTGCGCGGGCTTTTCCCGCGACCGCTGGACATCCGCCGCTCCACCGAGGGGCGCGAACCCGCGCCGGTGTTGGTCCAGCAGTACCTCGAGGCGGACCACGAGATCCGCGCGTTCGTCGTCGGCGAGCGGGTGATCGCCTACCGGGTGGACAAGCTCGATCCCGCGCAGCTGTGGGTCGATCCGGATTCCGTGGTGGTGGAGCGGGTCGAGCTGCCCAGCGATCTGATCACCAAGCTGCTGGCGCTGTGCCGCTACTGGCGGCTGGACGTGGCCGCGGTCGACTTGCTCGCGGTGCGCGGTGAGCACGTGTTCCTGGAGGTCAACGTCAACTGCGACTGGCGCTGGTTCGAGCACCGGGCGCAGGACGGGGCGGTCTCCGCGGCGGTGCACTCGTGGGTCGCCGAGCGGTTCGAGTACCTCTCCGCCGCGGCACCGTTACCGGGGTGGAGCCGGTGAGCCCACCCGCCCGTCGCGCGTTGATCGTGCAGCCACCGGTTGCTCTGCACGGCGGTTTTCGATCAGCCGGAACCGCGGGCACGCTCGATGCGTCCCACCCGGCGGCCCCGCCGTTCACCTGACGGCAGCGCGCGGCCGAGCCCCCGTAGCCCAATTGGCAGAGGCAGACGACTTAAACTCGTCCGAGTGTCGGTTCGACCCCGACCGGGGGCACCCTCCCTGTCCCGCAGGCGCGCGGAATTCGCATCGTTCCCGCTGCGCAGCGGGGATCACCAAGGCGCCGGACGCCGGATTCCGCTCAGCGGGGCCAGATCCGGGTAGGGGTGGCGGCGCACTGGACGTCGAAGATCACTTCCTCGTCCTCGTCGGTTTTGGTGGAGCAGATGAGCACGTCGATCGACTCGGTGTCTCCGGGCACGGTGTATCTCG
This sequence comes from Saccharopolyspora sp., assembly GCF_017434145.1. Lineage (NCBI taxonomy): Bacteria > Bacillati > Actinomycetota > Actinomycetes > Pseudonocardiales > Pseudonocardiaceae > Saccharopolyspora > Saccharopolyspora sp. Next base: position 10,567 of record NZ_JAFRFW010000800.1, read on the forward strand.
CGACGCCGATGCCCGTGTCCCCGTCGATCGGCTCCGCGCTTCCCTCGCCCCCGCCGTTGTGGAAGGACCGGTGCGTGACCGAACCGCCGGGTTGCCGGGCATCGACGTAGAGCCGGGTGCCGAGGTAGTTCGCGACGTTGTCGAAGACGTCCCCGGACACTTCCAGCTCGCCGTCCGTGGTGCGGGTGATGGTGCCTTCGGCGTAGGCGCCGTCGACGTTCTCACTGGTCGACCAGCCGGCCGCCGGGCCGCGCTGGACCAGCAGCGCGATGGCCCCGATGATCAACCCGAGCAGGAACGCACCGAGCGGGCGCATCGTGCGGCGTGCGGACGCGGCCCGTCGCCCCGCGCTGCGGGTGAGGATGACGGCGGCGAACAGCCCGGTGGCCGGCACGGGCAGGATGCGGGTGACCAGCAGGCCGAAGCCGTCGGCCGGGATGTTCACGAACAGGTAGCCGACGAGGACCAGCGGCAGCACCGTCGCGGCGCGCAAGATCGAGCGCTTCGGCGTCTTCGGCACCGACTCCGGCCGGGCCGGGACTTGCCGGTGGTCGGTGAGCGCCTCGGCGACCATGCCCAGCACGACGATGGCGCCCATCAGCACCAGGCCGACGAGTCGCCAGCCGTGCGAACCGGCGGCATCTGAATAGATCAGCAGCAGCGTGGCCAGCAGCAATGTCGCACTCAGCGGAATCAGGGCCTGCTCCCGCGGGCGCGCGGCCGGTTCCTCGTGGAGGGCGATGACCGGATCCTCGTCCGGCAGCGGGATGCGGGGCTGGCTCGCGGCTTTGACCCTGCGGAACTGCCGGATGGACAACAGCAGCGACGCGATGCCGATGAACGCCGAAACGACCGACGCGATCTTGTCCCAGGCGTCGAGCAGGTTTGACATTCGATCAAGTTTGGCGGATCGATCACGCGGTGTGATCCGCCGTAAGCCTGGTGATTAGATGCCGATCGCGGGGCTCGGCCGCGCAGAACCGATCCGTTTCCGACCAACGCCACGGCGCGGGTGCGATCCGCGTAGTCTCGTGATCGCCGGAAGTCGGCGCGCGTGCCCGCTCGGGGCGGACCGGCGCCGGGCGCCCGGCGAGGCCACGTGGTGTGGCGTGCCGCTGACGAAACCCCCAGTCACGTCAGCGGCACACCGCCCGCCAGCCGGCTGCTGCCCGGAGTCACCGCGGAGGAATGTGCGCCTGGCTCCTCCCGGCGCAGCCCGTGTGCGAAAGCATGGCAGTCATCGGCGCCCGGTTGGGTCTGCCCGGCACCGGTGAACGCGGAAATGCCTGCGCAACATGGCGCATCGGATTTTCCGGTCCGGATCCGGACCGGAGGAGGACGGAGATGACGGACCGGCGGACGGGTTCTTCGGCATCGGGTGCGGGATCGCGAGCGCTGTTCGCGGAACGGTTCGCGCTGCTTTACGTAACCGCCGGTGATCCGCCGTTGCCGCGGGTCGCCGACGCCGACGACCGCACCCGCACGCTGGACGAGCGGGGCCGCCCGATCCGCGCGATGGCGCAGCGGATCAGCGACTGGCGCCGCGGCCGCAACGTGCCCGCCCGGTTCGCCGCATTGTCGGTCGTGCTGGAGATCCTGATCGGCGAAGCCCGCAAGCAGCGGGCGCAGCCGCCGGTGGAGGGCCTCTACGACGTGCAGGCGTGGCGGCGGCTCTGGGAACAGGCGCTGGCCACCCCCACCTCGTCCGAGCCGTCCGCGGACCAGCCGCCCGCGGACGAGGCACCGAGCTCCGCCGAGCCGCCCGCGGAAGACTCCGGGCTGTGCCCGTACCGCGGGCTGGCCGCCTTCCAGGAGGCCGACTCCGCGTGGTTCTTCGGCCGCGAGCGCAGCACCGGAACGCTGGTCGACCGGCTCGGGATGGCCGCCGAGGAAGGCGGCATCACCATGCTCGTCGGCGCCTCCGGGGCGGGGAAGTCGTCGTTGCTGCGCGCCGGGCTGATCCCGGCGATCGCCGCGGGCGCGCTGCCGGAGCAGGGCTCGGCGTCCTGGCCGGTGCGCACCGTGACACCGGGCGACGATCCGCTGAAAGTGCTGATCAGCCTGGTTCCGGAGCTGGGTGCGCTGCTCGGCGAAGTCGAGCAGGTGCCGGCGGGCGCCGACGAGGAGTTCCGCTTCGCCGAGGCGGTCCGCGACGCCGTGTCCGGACACCTGCGCGCCCAGCAGGGCGACGAGGCGCGGCTCGTGCTGGTCGTGGACCAGTTCGAGGAAACCTTCACGATGTGCCCGGACGACGCCACCCGAGCGTTGTTCGTGCAGGCCCTGCACGCCATGTGCACCACCGGGAACGCGCCGGGCCTGGTGGTGCTCGGACTGCGCGCGGACTTCTACGGGCGGTGCCTGGACTTCCCGGAGCTGGCCGAGGCGCTGCAGAACCGGCAGATGGTGCTCAGCGCGATGACGCTGGCCGAGTTGCGCAAAGCGATCACCGGTCCGGCCAAGGCCACCGGGCTGCAGATCGAGTCCGGCCTGGTGGACGTGCTGCTGCGGGACCTGGGGGCGGGCATCGGCCGTTCCTACGGCAAGCCGGGGCAGCGGGCCTACGACGCGGGTGCGCTGCCGCTGCTTTCGCACGCGCTGCTGGTGACCTGGCAGCGCAGGCAGAGCGGCCGGCTCACGATCGCCGGCTACCGCGCGGCGGGCGGCATCCAGA
>NZ_JAFRFW010000801.1:0-6515 GCF_017434145.1 Saccharopolyspora sp.
ACGCCGCGCCGATCTCAGCGGAGGTTTCGAACTCGTGCCCGATGCCGCGCAGCTTGTCCGCCTCCGGCTGGGCGAGGAACCCGGGTTCGGCGTCGGTACTCGCTGAATTGCGCTGCGAGGCGCGGGGTTCCGCGATCGCGTCCACAAGGGACATTCCGCGGTCCAGCCTGCCGGTCAGCACCTGCAACACGGTGGTGATGATCGTGGCTCCGCCGGGGCTGCCGGTGGCCAGCAGCGGCTCGCCGTCCCGGAGCACGATGGTCGGGCTGATCGAGCTGCGCGGCCGCTTGCCGGGGCCGGGCAGGTTCGGGTCCGGCTCGCCCGGCGCGGCCGGGGTGAACGAGAAGTCGGTCAGCTCGTTGTTGAGCAGGAAACCGCGGCCAGGAACGGTGATCGCGCTGCCGCCGGTCTGCTCGATGGTCAGCGTGTAGGAGACGACGTCGCCGCTGGCGTCGGCGACGGTCAGGTGCGAGGTGTTCGGCCCTTCGTGGTGCTCGCCGCCGGGCGCGGTCGCCGGTGCGCAGCCACCCGGGTCGCGCGGGTTGCCGGCCGCGGCAGGGGCGGGCAGCACGGCGTCCGGAGTGATCAAGCAGGATCGGGAGTCGGCGAACCGCTGCCCGGTCAGCTCGCTCGTGGGCACGTCGGAGAACGCCGGGTCCCCGACCCAGCGGTCGCGGTCGGCGAACCCGAGTTTGCTCGCCTCCAGGTAGCGGTGCAGGTATTGCGCCTCGTCCAGCTCCGGCAGGTCGCTGCGCTCGAGGATGTTGAGCGCTTCGCCGACGGTCGTGCCGCCGGAGGCCGATGGCGCCATGCCGTAGACGTCCAGGCCGCGGTAGTCGACGTGCGTCGGCTCCCGGTCGACCGCGCGGTAGTCCCGCAGGTCGCGGGCGGTCATCCCGCCGGGCCGCACGTGCCGGCCCGCGGCCGGGTCGACCGGCGGGTGCTGGACGGTCGCGGCGACGTCCGCGCCGATCTCGCCGCGGTAGAACGGGTCGAGGCCCTGTTCGCCGAGCGTCCGGTAGGTATCGGCCAGGTCCGGGTTGCGCAGCACGGTGCCGGGCCGCGGCGGCTGCCCGCCGGGCAGGAACAGGTCCCGGGTGGCGGGGAACGCGCTGAACCGCTGCTGGTTCTGCGCGGTCTGCTGCCGGAAGGTCTCGTCGACGACGAATCCGTTGCGAGCGAGCCGTTCGGCCGGGCGCAGCACCTCGCCGAGGTCCTTGCGGCCCCAGTTGTCCAGCGCCTGCTGCCAGGTGGCCGGAGTGCCGGGCACGCCGACGCCGAGGCCGCTGGTGATGGCCTCGTCCTTGGGGATCGGCTTGCCGTTCTCCAGGAACAGGCCTTCGCCCGCGGCGGCCGGCGCGGTCTCGCGTCCGTCGATTGTGGACACCTTGCCGGTCTGGGCGTCGTAGTGCGTGAAGTAGCCGCCTCCGCCGATGCCCGCGGAATACGGCTCGGTGACGCCGAGCGCGGCCGCGACCGCGACCGCGGCGTCGGCGGCCGATCCTCCGCGGCGCAACACTTCGATCCCGGCACGCGTCGCATCGGAGTCCACACTGGACACCGCGCCGCCGCGGCCGACGGCCTCGGCCTTCTTGGGCGGGCCAGGCGCGGGAGCCGGTACCGCTTGCGCCATTGGTGCGAGCAGCGCGCACGACGCCAGCGCGGCCAACGTGCTGCGGACGATCCTTCGCTGCATGGCGCACCTCCGGTCTCGGTGATGCTCGCCACTGTGCCCACTGCCGATGCGCCGGACAACACGAACGGGCGAACCGTTTGCGGACTGAGATCGGCTTCGCCTGGAACCGCCCGGCGGAGTAGCCACCACGAGGGCAATTTGCCGGTGATCGTTCAGCCCAATGGACAAAATCGAAGATTCTCGGCAATCTCGGCGCTGCTGTGCGCGCACTGGGCGAAGCGCGCTTCCGGGAAGCGAACACCCTGTTCCTGCGGACTCCGCACTACCGCCCGCGACCGACGCACGGGCCGCGCCGGACCACTCGCCCGGCGCGGCCGCCCGCTCAGCCCTGCGGGACCAGCGCGTCCCCGTGGTACCGGCAGTTCGGCGCCCACAGCAGGTAGGACGGCATTCCGCCGTCCCGCGCCGCGTCGATCTGCGCGCCGACCTCGGCGGGCCCGTACTCCGCCCCGAGGCTGAAGTCCTGCAACCACGGGATGATCTGCACGTCGGTACCGGCCACCGCCTCGGAGAACTTCGCCAGCGAACGCCGCACGATGTCGTAGGGCGCGGAGTTCGGTTCGGCCACCCCGAACTCGCCCGGCCCCCAGTGCGACGGGTAGACCATCGGCGCGATGTAGTCCACGAACTTCGCCATCTGCGGGATGTCCTGGGCGATCTGCGTGGGCCGGTCCACCGAGATGCCGAACACCGAGGCACCCAGCAGCGCGCCCCGCGAGCGCACCGCGGTCTGGCTCTGGCGCAGGAACTCCGCGATCCCGGCTTCCGGCGTGGTGTTCAGCCCGGCGAAGCGCATCTTCTCGATACCGCCGTCGGGCCTGCGCACGTAGTCGTAGAGCACGTCGTCGAAGCCCAGCTCCGCGGCCTCCGCGGCGACGTCGATGTTGTACTGGCGCACCGCGGGATCGGCGAAGTTGGTGAACGCGTAGCCGCCGTACCCGCCGGTCCACGGCTGCCCGTCGGAGGTCTGCACGACCCGCTCCGGGTGCCCTTCGCGCCAGGACGCCTCGCCCAGCACCGGGTCCTTGAACGCGACCAGGCGCCCGACGACGCGCACGCCCATGCCGTGCAGCTGGTCGATCGCCTCGCGGGCGCTGTAGTAGTTCTTCACCGCGCCGATCCGGTTCGCCTCGGGCAGCTTCGAGTCGTACGGGATTTCGCCGCTCTCGTCCTTGATGTCGAGTTCGACGGTGTCGATGCGGCCTTGCCGCGCCATCTCCAGCACGGGTTCGCGCAGCTTGCCGCTGGTCCAGGCGAGCCCGGTCATGTGCACCGCGCGCATCCCGGGATGCTTGATGTGCACCGTCATCGTCTTCGCGGCGCGGTTGCCCGCGTCGTCGGTGGCCACGACCTGCACTTCGCGGTCCGGCCGGTCGACCACGGCGGAGAACGAGCCGTCCGGGCGCGGTGCGACCGGTTTGCCCGCAACGGTGACCTGCGCCGCGCCCGCGGCCTTGCCGCGCACCGTCACCGGTTCGCCGAGCCGCTCCGGGCGCAGCGAGTCCTCCACCGCCAGCTGCGGCGGCTCACTGTCCACTGTGAACTCCCGCGTGGTGCTGGTGGAACCGAGCCAGGACACCGAGCGCGGTGTGATGACCTCCAGCCGGTGCACCCCGTCCGGCGGAGATTGGGCGTGCACGGCGAGTTTTCCGGGCTGCTGCTGGACACCCACATGGCGGCCGTCGAGCAGCACTTGGGCCACACCGGGGTTTTCGGTGCGGATCTGAATGGATCCATCGGCAGCGGCGGCGGGAGTCACCGGGTGCTCCGGCAGGCCGTCCACTTCTACGTCCTCTGTGGACAGAAAGCGGAGCAGCAGGTACGCCGCCACGAGCAGCACGACGACGGCGGCTCCCACCAGCACCCACTGCGGAATCCGGTTGGTACGGCTGACTTTTCCGGCCCCGGCGGGGCCTTCGGAGACAGGTTCGGTCACAGCTTTCGCCTCCCCGACTTCGGCGAATCCGGACAACCCAACGTCACGTTACGTTGTCGGCTGTATGGCGCGCGCCACCCTTCCAGGTAGCGTTCGAAAGATCAATTAATCACTTGGAGTATCCACATCGGGCAGTTTCTCCACTAATGTGCGAGCCGATGTTGAGTGTGATCGAACGCACCTGCATCGCCGCGGCGGTCTCGTTGCTCGCCGTGTCCGGTGCCGCGTGCAGTGCTCCCGCAAGATCAGCCGACCAAGCCGCCGCCAAGCCACCGCCCGCCGCGCCACCGGCGCCGCCTCCGCCGCCCGCTCCGGAATCGGTTCATGCCAACGAACTCGGCGAAGTACCGGTGCTGATGTACCACCGGATCACGCCCGATCCGAGCAGCGTCTACGACCGCACACCGCAGGAGTTCCGCGCGGAACTGGAACGACTCAGCGACGAGGGCTACACCCCGATCACCGCGAGCGAGTACGCCACCGGGCGGATCGACGTGCCCGCCGGACGGCACCCGGTGCTGCTCACCTTCGACGACGGATCCACCGGGCAGTTCACATTGGACAGTGCTGGGCAGCCGGCGCCGGACACCGCCGTGCGGATCATGCTCGACACCGCCGCCGAGCATCCGGAGTTCCGGCCCACCGCGACGTTCTTCGTCTTCGACCCGCCGTTCGAGGACCCCGGCGGCAAGCGCACGCTGCCCTGGCTGCACGAGCACGGTTTCGAGGTCGGCAACCACACCCTCGAACACCCCAACCTGGGCAAGGTCGACTCGGCCGAGGCGCAGCACCAGATCGCCGGGATGCAGCGGATGATCGGCGAAGCGCTGCCGGACGTGCCGGTGCGGTCGCTGGCGCTGCCGCTGGGAATGCATCCTGACGACGAGCCGCTGGCCACCGACGGCACCGCGGACGGAGTCACCTACCACCACGACGCGGTGTTCCTGGTCGGGTCCAACCCGGCGCCGTCGCCGTTCGACGCCGACTTCGACCGCACCAGCATCCCGCGGATCCGCTCGCAGGCGGCCACCGGCGACGAGGCCGAGTACGGCTCGACGCAGTGGCTGGACAAGCTCGCCGCCCAGCCCGAACGCCGCTACACCTCCGACGGCGATCCGAACCGGATCTCCGCCCCGGCCGCGGCCGACACCGCCCCGGCACCGAACCTGCCGAACCTCTACCGCTACTGATCGCCCCGGCACTTCCCGGAGTGAACGGACAGCGCCCGAGCCGAAGACAGGCGGCGATCCGCTCACGCCCTGCGCTAGGCCGACACACCCGCACATCGCCCGGGCCGGGCCGGTTGCACCGAGCGAACGGACCGTTGGACCGAATAGACCGGGCCAACGGTCCGTTCATCTCGCTCGATGTAGGACGGGTTGAGCGATGTGCGGGCGTGTCGGCCGGAAGTGGGCGCACGCCAGGAAGGCGAACCGGCGGCCGGTCGGAGCCGGCGGGCGCACGTCGCGGGTTCAGAGCAATTCGAGCGGGTCGACGCGGACCCGGACGCTGTCGGCGGCGCGCTTGGTCTCGCGCACCGACTGCGCCTGGTACACGGCACTCGCCAGCGCGCGCCCCTCGGTGCGAGCCACCCGCACCAGGGCGCGTTCGCGTTCGGAGCCGCCGTCCTCGTCCACCTCGCCCAGCGGCACCGGACCGAGGATTTCCCCGCTTTCGGGCAGTTCCAAGTGATCGAGCAGGTCGGCGACCGCGTCCGGAGTGCCGTCCACCGCGGCCACCCGCATCGCGGGCGGGAAGCCGAGTTCGGCGCGCCCGGCCAGCTCCAGCGCCGCGTGCCAGGAAGGGTCCCAGCGCACCAGCGCCTGCACCGGTTGCAGCGAGGAGTCCGCCATGACGACCACCCGGCCGCCGTCCTCGCCGGGGCGCACCAGCGCGGCCGCGGCGAACCACAGCCGCAACGTCTCCTCGGCCGCGCGAAGTTCCGGGCGGGACAACAGGGTTCGCCCGTCCAGCAGCAGCGCGGCGCCGTAGCCGCCTTCGGCGACCGGCTCGGCGCCCGGCGTGCTCACCACCAGCGCGGGCTTCGCCGGAACCTTCTCCAGCATCTCGGAGCCGTCCGAGGTGCGGACGGTGACGTTGCTGAACGCCCGACCGAGTTCTTCGGCGGTGCGCCCGGTGCCGACCGCGATCGCCCGCAACTTCCGGGATCCGCACGAACCGCACCGGAAAGCCGCTTCCGCCGCCCCGCACCACCTGCACGCCGCGGGCCGGGGTGCGCCTTCCACGGTGCCGCCCGGCAGCCCCAGCGGACCCGCGCAGCGCCGGCACCGCGCCCGCTCCCGGCAATCCCCGCAGGCCAGCGCCGGCACGTAGCCGCGACGCGGCACCTGCACCAACACCGGGGCGCCCTGCTTCAACGCTCCCCGCGCGGCTTCGAACGCCACCGACGGCAACCGGGCGGCGTGCGCCGCCGGGTCGCGGGCGAGCTGCCGGTCGTCCTCGCCGATCGCGGTCACCCGCGGCGCGGACCGTCGAACCTGATCGCGGTGCGCGACGACCTCCTGCGCCCAGCCGGACTCGACCAGCAGCGCTGCCTCCGCGGTGCGCGCGAAACCGGCGACGAGCACACCGGCTCCGGCCGCGTGCGCGCGATGCGTGAGCACGTCGCGCGCGTGCGGATACGGCGAGAGCTGGTAGCTGTGCATCGCATCGCCGTCGTCCCAAACCACGGCGAGCCCGAGGTCGTGCACCGGCGCGAACATCGCAGCCCGGGTGCCGACGACGACCCGAACCGCGCCGCGCAGCACCGCCAGCCACCGCTTGTAGCGCTTCTCCCGGCCGAGATCGCCGGTGAGCGCGACGACCCCGGACTCGCCCAGCAACTTCGCGCAGGCGGCGTGCAGCCGCTCGACGTCGCGGAAG
>NZ_JAFRFW010000802.1:0-3997 GCF_017434145.1 Saccharopolyspora sp.
GAGGTGGTCTCCTGCTCGCCCCTCGCGTGTTCCACCAGCGCCTCGGCCGCCTGCCAGCCGACCTCCGCCGAGCCCCAGCCGGGGTCCGCGGAATCGGCGCGGGCCGACTGCGTGGCCGTGAACCCGCTCGGGGCTTCCAGCGCGTCGGCGCCGGCCGTCGGGTCCGGGCCGACCGGCTGCTCGGCCTGCCCGGCCGCGGGCTGGGCGGCCCGCGAATCGGATTCGGCGGACGAGTCCGGTTCGGTGCGCGACCGGCTGCGGCCGTTCGCCAACCCGCCCAGCGGGTCGCGGCTCAACGACTGCGAACCGGTCGTCTCCGGGGAGCCCGAGGAGGGAGCTTCGGCGGCTTCCTCCCGGAACCACTGCGAGAGCACCGCCTCGTAGATCGGCAGCCGCTCGGTCGGCGCGTCGTCGGCCTCGCGGTGCTGGTGAGCCATGCCCAGCGGCGGTGGCTCGGTGCCCGCACCGTTCGGCGCCGGTGGGTCGGCCGGCTGCCAAGCCGGTTCCCAGTCGGCCGACGGGCGGGCGAACTGCTGGGTCTTCTCGGCCTCGAACGGGCTGTTGAACAGGTCTTCCCGCGCATCGTCGACGCGGCTGAACGTGGTCGTCTCGTCGTCCAGGCCGCCGTGCTCGGGCACGCCGTCCAGGCCGGGCGGCGTGCCGCACTGGCCGTCGAAGTCGGCGGCGGCCTGCTCGGCGGGCCACGCGTCGGCTGCGGGCTGTTCCGTGGTCGCCTGCTCCGGCGGTTCGTCCCGGATCGCGGGCCGCTCGGCGGTGTCCCAGCGAGGCACGTCGCTGACTCCGTAGTCGTTCCGGGCGGCGAGCCGGACCGAGTAGTCGGTGCTCGGTTCGGCGGCCGGCTGCTCGGGCTGCGAGGTTTCGGACCGCTCCGGTTCGGGCTCCCGGCGGACGGGCTCCTGCCGCGTGGATTCCCGCTCGGCGGGTTCCTGCCGCGCGGCCTGCGGGCTCTGCTCGATCGGCGCGGAGTCCAGCTGATCGGCGGGGTCGTCGTCCTCGGTGACCCACTCCGGCGAGACGAACACCTTCTCGATCGCGCCCTTGCCGGTGGGCGCCGACGGCGCCGGGCCGGTCCGGGGCTGATCGAATTGGTCGAACTGCGCGGCACCGGACAAGCTCGCCTGCGGTTCCGCTTCGGCCGGCGGCAGCTGCTGCGCCGGGTCGCGCCCGGAAGCGGCGCCGCCGAACGCCGCGGCCAAGCCCGCGTGCGAGCCGGTGTCCACCGTCTCCCGGTCGTCCGCGGAAACCCGCTGCACGTCCGGCATCGGGCGCGGCCCGTCCGGGGTCAGCTGCACGACCAGCTCACCGGAGAGCCGCACGCTGGCGGTCACGCCGCCTTCCAGGTCACCGTTGTTGCGCAGGTCCACCCGGATGTCGTGGCGCTGGGCCAGCTGCCCGACCACGTACAGGCCCATCCGGCGGGAGACCGCGACGTCGATCTCCGGCGGCCTGGTCAGCCGCTCGTTGATCTCGCTGAGCTCGGCGGAGTCGATGCCCACCCCGCGGTCCCGGATCTCCAGCACCAGTTCCTGCCTGCGGTAGGCGGTGCGCACGGTGACCTCGGTGTCCGGGTTGGAGAACACCGTCGCGTTCTCCAGCAGCTCGGCCACCAGGTGCACGAAGTCGTTGACCACCCGGCCCTGGATGGCCAGGTCCGGCGAATCGGCGACGGCGACCCGGGTGTACTGCTCCACCTCGGAGACCGCGGCACCCACGACCTCGGTCAGCGGCACCGGCCGCACCATCCGGCGGGTCAGGTCGGTGCCGCCGAGGATCAGCAGGTTCTCGTTGTTCCGGCGCATCCGGGTCGCCAGGTGGTCCAGCTCGAACAGGCTGGAGAGCTGGTCCGGGTCCTGCTCGTCCTGCTCCAGCCGGTCGATCACGGACAGCTGGCGCTGCACCAGCGTCTGACTGCGGCGGGCCAGGTTGACGAACAGGTCGTTGACGTTGTTGCGCAGCAGCGCCTGCTCGGAGGCCAGCCGCAGCGCCTGCGAATGCACCGCGTCGAACGAGCGGGCCACCCTGCCGATCTCCTCGTTGCTGTGCACCGGGATCGGCTCGACGTGCGTGACGCCGGGGCCCGCCTCGCTCAGGATCGACTGGACCGCGTCCGGCAGCCGCCGGTCGGCCACGTCCAACGCGGAATGCCGCAGCGTGCGCAGCGAACCGAGCAGCTGGCGGGCCACCACGAACGCCACCACCAGCGCGGCGATCAGCGCGAGCAGGGTCGCGACCGTCGCGAGGATGGTGCGCTGCTGCGCGTTCGACGCGGCTTGCTGGCTGGCCTGCTCCAGCTGGCCGCGCAGCTCGTCGCCGACCTGGTTGACCAGGTTGACCTGCTTGTCCGCGACGGTGTCCCACTCCTGCGGGTTCAGCGAACGCAGGTTGCGGTTGTCCGAGTCGTACGCCAGCGCGGTCTGCGCGATGCTGTTCGCCCGGTCGACCTCGGCGCCGGTCACGGTGTCCTGGTAGCGCTGCGCCTGGACCGGGCTGGCCACGGCGGTGAAGTAGTTCAGCGCGGACTCGTAGCGGGCGTCGGCCGAGAGCAGCTCGCGGTCCTGCTCGGTGCGGAACTGCCCGGATCGGATCGCGTCGTTGAGCAGCGCGGCGCGCGTCGAAGCGGCCTCCTGCGCGTCCGCGATCGCGTTCGTGGCCAGGGCCAGCCGCTGCAGCTCCGGTTCCCGGATGCCGGTGACGCCCTGCAGGTTCAGCTTCAGCAGGCTGGTGATGCTCTGGGTGTAGCTGCGCAGCACCCCCTCGGCCGGGTAGCTGGTGCTGTCGACCGACTGCCGCAGGCTGCTCAGCCGCGACTGCACGTTCTGCGCTTCGGTGCGGAACTGGTCGCTGACCGCCGGGTCGGAGGCGTCGATCAGGCCGGTCAGACCGGTGAGTTCCTGGTCGACGGCCGAGCGGGTCGGGGTCAGCGCGGCCGGGTCGGCCGAGCGGCCGTCCGCGACGCGGGAGACCGAGAGGTCGCGTTCCCGCTGCAGCTGGTGCACCAGCCCGTTCATGGCGTTCTGCAGCCGCACCTGCTCGTGCGCGCGCTGGTAGGTGTTGGACTCCGCGAACCCGTCCCAGATGTGCAGCCCGCCGAACGCCACTGCGCTGAGCAGCGGGATCAGCAGGACCGCGAGCAGCTTGGTGCGCAGTCTCCAGTTGCTCAGCCGCCAGTCGCCCTCGCCGTCCCCCTGACCGGTTCGCGGCTGCACGGTTCCGAGGCCGAGCGAATCGCTCCGACCTCCGGTGCCGAGCGACTGAGTTCCGGTACCGAGCGCCTCGCCCATGTGGTGGATATCGGCGTCGGCCTGTTCCGTGCGGCTCAGGCGCTCGCGACCTGTGTCTCCTCGGGCCACTCCAGGCTTCCTCTTTCGACAACAGCGGAGGCTCGCACCGCTTGCGAAAATCTACACTTCGATCACACCGAGGAACGAACCCGCAGTTCAGCGGGCATTTCTTCGGCTGATCAGCGAACCGGCTCCCGTCTGGGACGGTCGCCGGACGCCATGGGTTCCAGCGCAGCACAGGGTACTTGCGAGGACCATCGACGGGGAAGTGGGTAAGGACACGGTAGGTAACCTACCCGCATAACGTTCACTCCAAAGAGGAGTGTACGTGCGTCTTCGGCTCGCTGATCACTACGCGTAGCTTTCAGTCCGTCGGTCTGGCTCGTCACGCCCATGCCGCCACTCGTTCGGCCTATCACTTAAGGTGTCCGTCGATTCGGCGAGTCGATGAACATCGGGCATGATCCCGTCGCCGTCGGTTCATCGACACCTGATCCGGTCGGCCGAACGGGTAGCGCAACGCTCCCCGAAACGGCTCGCTTATCACTCTAGGTGATCAGCGTCGAACCGAACGTTGATCAACAGTAGATCAACACCCGCGCCCTGGCGGCCGGACCCCGCACCGGCTGCGAGTGCGCCCGCACCGCCGCGGAGCCCGCGCCGACCGAGGAGAAACGACCGAGATGCGCAGCCCA
>NZ_JAFRFW010000803.1:0-3835 GCF_017434145.1 Saccharopolyspora sp.
CTCCTTCCGCAGCATCCGCGAGGACACACCCTTCAGGCTGTTGACCAGCTTGGACACGGCGACCTTGGGCGGGAAGTGTACGAGCAGGTGCACGTGGTTTGAACGCGGCCAATTCGGTTTCAAAGTCCTCACACACCGCCCGCATGACCTCTTCCATCCGCCGCAGGTGCGTGTCCTTCCGACCAAGGTTTCTCGCGAAGACCACGATGGCCCGTAAGGCCGCTGACGCTGCGATCGGCGCTACCAAGACTGCGCTGGTCGAGCAGGCCCGCAAGCACGACCGCGTGCTGCGGCTGGTCGACCCGAAGCACACCACGATGGACTGCGGACAGTGCGGCGCGAGAGCCAAGCACCGCCTGCCGCTGTCGGAACGTACCTACACCTGCACTGCGTGCGGAGCCTGGTCCCCGAGGGACAAGAACTCCGCACGCGTGATGCTAGTCCGGGCTGGTTTCAACCCGGCTGATGTTGAGGGCGTGAGTCCTGACCGCGTGCAACGCGGTCAGGCTGCCTGAGTCAGGAATCTCCCGCCTTCAGGCGGGAGAGGATTCAAAGCAACGCCATTCCGGGATCGGCCAGGACCGCGGCGGTGTCCGCCAGCAGTTCGGAGCCCTGCTGGCCGTCCATCACCCGGTGATCGAACGACAGCGCGAGTTGCAGCACCGAGCGCGGTTCGATGCGTTCGCCCTGCTCGTCGTGCACCACCCACGGCATCCGGCGCACCGCCCCGACCGCGAGTATCGCGGTCTGTCCGGGATTGAGGATCGGCGTGCCGGAATCCACGCCGAAAACGCCGATGTTGGTGATCGTCGTGGTGCCGCCCGCCAGCTGCCCGGGAGTGGTCGCGCCCGCGCGGGCGGTTTCGGCGAGCTCGTTGATCGAGGAGGCCAATTCCCGGAGGGAGAGCCGTTGCGCCGCTTCGACGTTGGGCACGACCAGCCCGCGCGGCGTTGCGGCGGCGATGCCGAGGTCGACCTGTTCACGCAGCATGATCTCCTGGGCGTCCTCGTCCCACCGGGCGTTGGCGATCGGAGTCCGGGCGATCGCGGCCAGGTAGGCGCGCGCCGCGAACGCGAGCGGGGTGAGTTTGACGTCGCGGAACTCGCGCCGCTGCTGGATCTGCTCGCGCAGCTGCATCGTGCGGGTGACGTCGATCGTGCTGAACTCGGTGACATGCGGTGCGGTGAAAGCCGACGCGACCACCGCCTCCGCGGTGCGCTTGCGCACGCCCTTGATCGGCACCCGGGTCTCGGTTCGCCCGGCCCCGGTTCCCCGGGTCTCGGTTCGCCCGGTCTCGATCGGGGCCTCGTTCTTCTCGGCGTGTGCGAGCACGTCTTGGCGCGCCACGATGCCGTGCTGCCCGCTCGGCCGGATTTCCCCGAGGTCGACACCGAGTTCCTTGGCGAGCTTGCGCACGGGCGGCTTGGCCAGGGGGCGGTGCCGGGCCGTGGCCGATTCTTGTTGCTGCGGTTGCGAATCCCGACGCTGCCGGCGACTCCGCCGAGAATTCGGACCGGTGTTGCCGTATCCGACGAGAAGCTTCGGTTCGTCCTCAGCGGACTCTGCAGCGTCCGCTTTGGACGACGAGGCATCGCCGGCAGGCTGCTCCGGTCCGGCGGGCGAGCCGATGCGCAGGATCGGTGTGCCGACCTGGACCGTTTCCCCTTCGGCGGCGAGCACTTCGAGCACTTCACCGCCGTGCGGTGCGGGCAGTGCCACCACGGACTTCGCGGTCTCGATGTCGACGACGGCCTGGTTGACCGCGACGGGGTCGCCTTCGGCGACGTGCCACGTCACGATCTCGGCTTCGGTCAGGCCCTCGCCGACATCGGGAAGGTGGAACTCCTGGGCGGTGCTGTTCATGCGGACTCCTGCTCGCGACCTCGGGTCAATGCGCGTAGGACTCGTCGCAGCCCTCCAGGATGCGATCGAGGTTCGGCAACCAGTCCGCTTCCAGCCGCGCAGCCGGGTACGGGGTGTCGTGCCCGGTGACGCGCACGATCGGTGCCTCCAGCGAGTAGAACGCGGCGGCCTGCACCCGGGCTGCGAGTTCGCCGCCGAGCCCGGCGGTCCGCGAAGCCTCGTGCGCGATGACCAGCCGTCCGGTGCGCCGCACCGACTCCACCACCGTCTCGTCGTCCACGGGCGAGAGCGACCGCAGGTCGACGACCTCGACGTCGCGGCCCTCTTCGGCCAGCGCTTCGGCCGCTTCCAGCGCGATCGGCACCAGCGCTCCGTACGCCACCAAGGTCAGGTCGCCGCCGCGCCGAACCACCCGCGCACTGTCCATTGCGGACGGTTGGGCCGCGGTGTCGAGTTCGCCCTTGCGCCAGTAGGAGCGCTTCGGCTCCAGGAACACGACCGGATCGTCGCAGCGGACGGCCTGCCCGATCAGGTCGTAGGCGTCCTGCGCGGTGGACGGGCTCAGCACCCGCAATCCGGCCGTGTGCGCGAAGTACGCCTCGGGCGACTCGCCGTGGTGCTCGATCGCCCCGATACCGCCGCCGACGGGAATCCGGATCACCACCGGCAGCGACACCAGACCCCCGGACCGGTGCCGGTACTTCGCCAGCTGAGTCACGATCTGGTTCATCGCCGGGAAGGTGAAGCCGTCGAACTGGATCTCGCAGACCGGCCGGTACCCGGCCATCGCCAACCCGATCGCGCTGCCGACGATCCCCGCTTCACCGAGCGGCGCGTCGACCACCCGCGACTCGCCGAAGTCCTTCTGCAACTCGGCAGTGACGCGGAAAACGCCGCCGAGACGCCCGATGTCCTCGCCGAGCAGCAACACCTTGTTGTCCGCGGCCAGCGCGTCGCGCAGACCGCGGTTCAGGGCGTGGGCGATCGCGGTGCCCGTCATGCCTGCTGCCCTTGCACGAACGCGAGGTGCTCCTCGAGCTGCCTGGCCAGTTCCCGCGGCAGCTCGGCGAAGGTGTGCCGGAACGGCGAATCCGGGGCAGGCACGGGAAGTTCGCGGCAACCGCGGCGCAGCCGGTCGGCCAGCCGGTCCTCTTCGGCCCGCAGCGATTCGCTGGATTCGCCGAGGTGCGACCGCAGCCGTTCGATCGGGTCCCGCTGCGCCCAGTCGTCGTTCTCCGCCGCGGCGCGGTAGCGCGAGTCGTCGTCGGAGGTGGTGTGCGGGTTGCGGCGGTAGGTGACCGCCTCGATCAGCGTCGGCCCGCCGCCGCGCCGGGCGGTGCTGAGCGCGTCGTGCGCGGCCGCGTGGCAGGCCACCACATCGTTGCCGTCGACCCGCACGCCCGGGAAGCCGAATCCCTGCGAACGCTGCGCGGCGGGAACCCGGCTCTGCACTGAATACGGTGCGGAGATCGCCCACTGGTTGTTCTGGCAGAAGAACACCACCGGCAGGTTCTGCGCCGCCGCCCAGACGAACGCCTCGTTCGTCTCGCCTTCGCTGAGCGCGCCGTCGCCCAGGAACACCAGGACCGCGCGGTCCCGCCCCGGGTCTCCGGTGCCCACGTCGCCGTCGCGCACGATGCCCATCGCGTAGCCGACCCCGTGCAACGTGTGCGCGCCGATCACCAGCGTGTACAGGTTGAAGCCGCGCTCGTGCGGATCCCAGCCGCCGAGGGTCGTGCCGCGGAAGAGCCCCAGCAGGTCCACCGGGTCCACGCCGCGGCACCAGGCGGCCGCGTGCTCGCGGTAGGTCGGGAACACCACGTCCCGTTCGTGCAACGCCGAGGCGGCGCCGACCTGCGCGGCCTCCTGTCCCAGCAGCGACGGCCAGAGCCCGAGTTCGCCCTGGCGCTGCAAGGCGATCGCCTCGGTGTCCAGCCGCCGCGCCAGCACCATGTCGCGGTGGGCGCGGTGC
>NZ_JAFRFW010000804.1:0-10021 GCF_017434145.1 Saccharopolyspora sp.
AGCGCGCGGCGTCGGCGGCGGGGCCGGTCGTGGCGGGGACGAGCAGCAGAAGCCCTCCGAGCGTCAGGACCGCCAGCAGTCGCCCGATGCGTCCCATGCGCACTCCACACCTTTCCACGCAAGATCCTTCGGCGGCCGAGGACCGCACCAGGCCATTTGATCACATCGGGCGTCGTCACAGCCGCCGTAAGAGCAAGGTCGCCCGAATCGGCGCAACGCCTTCGCCGCGCTCAGCCCGTGGTGTAGATCGACATGCCCTTCGACGGGTTGTCGCAGGCCGTCTTCATGCGTTCGCCGGAGGGCAGCACCTGGCACCGGTAGCCCTGCACGGTGGCGCTCCTGCTGGAGCCGTCGTACTCGTCGGCGGGCAGGTTCATGTACGCGGACATCACGTTGATCGCCTCGGTGCACCCGGCGTAGGAGCCGTCGGCTCCCCGGCGGGAGAACAACGAGTAGCTGGCACCGGCCTTGTTCGTGACATCGCCGCAGGCGAGGTCGCCGCCCGGGTCGTCTCCGCCCGGATCACCCGGCGTTTCGCTCGTCGTGCCCGGAACCGGCGTCGCGGTCGGCGCCGGACTCGACGCGGCGGACGACTCCGGGCTCTCCTGCTGCTCGGCAGTGCTCGGCGTGGGCTGCCCGGCGCTGGTCGCCGGGGTCGTCGCGACAGGGACGTGCGGTGGCACCGTCACCGAAGCCGGCTCACCCCCGCCGGGCGGGGGCTGCCCGCACCCGGCGACGGCCAGCACGCCGAGCAACGAGCCGATGATCAGCAGCGGGCGCATGGAGCCTCCGGGCGTTGAGCCGAGCTATCGACCAGAAGACGCGGACCGACCCCCGAGGTTCGGCGCTGGCGACCTAGAACACATCACCTGTGTTCGCGTTCCCGGTGGATCCGGTCGCCCAGCTCGTCCACCAGCAGCGTGTCCCGGCGGATGCTGTCCGCGCGATAGGCCGCCCGACCGACGAGCTGCGCGAGGACCGGCGAGGTCAGCATCTGGAACAAGCCCACCAGGATCAGACCGGTGGCGTAGCGGAATTCAAGCTGCACCGCGGTTCCGATGAGGATCAGGATCAGCCCCAGCGTCTGCGGCTTCGTCGCCGCCTGCAGGCGCGCGACCACATCCGGGAACGTCAGCAGCCCGATCGCACCGAGCAGGCAGGACAGCGCGCCTCCGATCAGGCACACCGCGGACAACACGTCGAGCCAGCTCACCGGTACGGCTCCTTCTTCTCGACCAACCGGGCAGCGCTCACCGAGCCGATGAACGCCAGCAGCGCGAACGCCGCCAGCAGCGCGATGTTCGACCCGTCCTGCTGCCTGCCCATCGCCACGCAGGTGCCGGCCACGATCAGCGTGACCAGCACGTCCAGCGACACGATCCGGTCCAGAGTGGTCTTGCCGCGGATCATCCGCACCAGCACCAGCAGACCGGCCACGCACAGCAGCGCCAGGGTCACGGTGAACACCACGTGCATCAGGAACCCGCCTTCCGGAACTTCTTGTGGCGGTCGACCAGCGCTACCTCCTGCGCAGATCCCACCGCGCGCACCACCCGGGCCTCGAGCGCGAGCACTTCGCGCCGCACCGAGGCGTCCTCACCGGGCCGCATCCCGAGCACGTAGACGTAGCAGATGGCGTGCTCGCGATCGACCTGCAGCACGAACTTGCCGGGTGCCAGCGAAATCCCGTTGGCGATCATCGCCGTGAGGTGGTCGGAGTCGGTCAGCAGCGTCACCGCGACGATGCCCGCTCTGGTGTCCCCGCGATGCCGCAACGCCTGCCACGACACCCGCAGCGTCGAGACCACCAGGTCCCACGCGAGGTAGCCGATCAGCTGCACCAGCGAGACCGGCCGGACCACGATGTTCGTGAACACCGGGGGCGGCGGGAACAACGCCGTGATCAGCACCGCGACCAGCACACCGAACACCAGCGTGCCCAGGTCGAGCGTGCCCCACAGCAGGATCCACACCACCGTCAGCCACAGCACCAGCGGCAACCTGCGCGCAAGGCGGGACAGGTCAGTCATGAGCGTCTCCCAGCACCGCGCTGCGGTAGGTACTGCCGTCCATCAGGTCCTCGGCGGCGCGATTGCTGACCCCGGACAGCGGCCCCGCGACCATGGCGATGACCAGGCTCGCGGTGACCAGCACGCCGGTGGCCGCGATCATCGGCCGGGTGGAGTTCCCGGTGCCGACGACGAGTTCGTCAGCCGGGTCCGGGTCGGCTTCCGGCGCGCGCACCTGGCCCCAGAACGCCCGGGTCCACACCCGCGCCACCGCGTAGAGCGTCAGCAGGCTGGTGAGCACCGCGCCGCCGGTGACCACGTAGGCGGCCCAGGTGCCCGCGCCGACGCCGGCTTGCAGCAGCGCCAGCTTCGCGACGAAACCGGAGAACGGCGGCACGCCAGCCAGGCTCAGCGCGGGCAGCGCGAACAGCACCGCGATCGGCGGGGCCGCTCTGGCCAGCCCGCCCATCCGGCTCAGCGCGACCGTGCCGGTGTGCCGCGTGATCAGACCGCTGACCAGGAACAACGTGGCCTGCACGGTGATGTGGTGCACGACGTAGAGGATCACGCCGGTCAACCCGACGATGTCGTAGACGCCGAGTCCGAACAGCATGTAACCGATGTGGCTGACCAGCAGGAACGACAACATCCGGTTCAGGTCGTTCTGCGCCAGCGCGCCGAGCGCGCCGACCAGCATGGTGATCAGCGCGATCGCCAGCATCAGCTCCCAACCGCGGTGGTGGTTGAACACCAGCGTCTGCGTGCGGATCAGCGCGTAGACACCGACCTTCGTGAGCAGTCCGGCGAAGACCGCGGTGACCGGAGCGGGCGCGGTCGGATAGCTGTCCGGCAACCAGAAGTGCAGCGGCACCATCGCCGCCTTCACCCCGAACACGATCACCATGAGCAGTCCGAGCGCGATCTGCAGGCCCTCCGGCAGCAGCACGACCTTGCCGCCGAGGTCGGCCATGTTCACCGTGCCGGTCGCCGCGTACACCAGCGCGATCATCGTGATGAACAGCAGCGACGAGGTGAGGCTGACGATCACGTAGGTCATGCCCGCGCGCACCCGGCTGGCCGTGGTGCGCCGCGTGATCAACACGTACGACGAGGACAGCATGATCTCGAAGGCGACGAACAGGTTGAACAGGTCCCCGGCGAGGTAGGCCAACGACACGCCGGCGCACAGCACCATGTACATCGGGTGGAACGTGGTGCTCGCCCGTTCGCGGCCGTAGTCGGTGAGCCGCTGGCCGATGGAGTAGATCAGCACGGCGAACGTCACCACCGCCGAGACCATCAGCAGCAGCGCGGAGAGCCGATCGGCTACCAGCGTGATCCCCGCGGGCGCCGGCCAGGAACCCATCTGCAGCACCAGCGGGCCGTAGGTATCGGTGACGTAGAGCAGGAACGCCCCGTCGACGATGATCGCGGCCAGCACGACCAGGCCGATGATGCGCTGGAAGTCGGCGAACCGGCCCAACGCCAGGGACAGGCCCGCAGCGGCCAGCGGCAGCAGTACGGGCAGCGCCACCAGGACGGTCACTGAGTGGCCTCCCGTTCGAGTTCCTCTTCCTGCACCTGGTCCTCTTCGGACTCGGCCAGCCTGCGTTCCAGCCGCCGGATCCGGCGGTCCTCCCCGTCGTCGCGGACTTCGTCGTGGCCCAGCAAGGTCCACGAGCGGTAGGCCAGCGCGAGCAGGAACGTGGTCAGCGCGAACGTGATCACGATCGCGGTCAGCGCCATCGCCTGCGGCAACGGGTCGGCCATCTGCTCCGGCGGAGCGTCGCCGAGGATCGCGGGCCGCGCGGGCGGGCCGCCCGCCAGTTGCAGCAGCAGGTTGCCGCCGTGCCCGACGACCACGATGCCGATCAGGATGCGCATCAGCGAGCGCTGCATCAGCAGGTAGAAGCCCGCCGAGTAGAGCGCCGCGATGACCAGGGCCATCGTGATGTTGACGGAGCCGCTCATGACTGCCCCCTCGCGGCCGCGGCGGCGTCGGCCTCCACGCCGGATCCGAGGGTGCGCAGCAGGTCCAGCACCACGCCGATGATCAGCAGGAACACTCCGATGTCCAGCACCAGGCTGGTGACGAACTTGATCTCGCCCAGCAGCGGGACGACGGTTTTGAAGGTGGTGCTGGCCAGCAGCTGCCCGCCGAACAACGTGGGCAGGAAACCGGTGAGGGTGGCGATGGTCAGCCAGATGCCGATCAGCACCGGCGGGCGCAGCGAGATGATCGCGCTGTCGTCCATCCGGCCGCCCGCGAGATAGCGCAGCGCGAACGCCTGCCCGGCGACCAGGCCACCGCTGAACCCGCCGCCCGCCCGGTCGTGCCCGGCGAACAGCAGGTACACCGCCAGCACCAGCACCGTGGGGAACACGATGCGAGCGGTGAGCTCGAGCAGCACGGTGCGTTCGCGCCCGTCCCGCGGGAAGCCGGTCAGCAGCCAGCGTTCCCGCGGTGCGTCCCAGTTCGTCCACGGCCTGCCTGCTTGGACTGCGGTGATCCGGGGGTCGGTCATTCGCGCACCTCCTCCTGGCGGCTGCGGTCCCCGCCCGGCGCGGCCGGTTCGGCGACCTTGGTCGTGCGGCGCGTGCTGCGGCGCCTGCGCTCGTGCCGGGAGGCCAGCACGAGGCTGGCGACGCCGGTCGCGGCGACGGCGAGCACCGAGATCTCGCCGACCGTGTCGAACGCGCGGAAGTCGACGATGATCGCGTTCACCACGTTCGTGGCGCCCGCGCCCTTCTCCGCGTTGTCCATGTAGAAGGCGCTGACTTCGGAGGGGTGCTGGCGCGCGGCGCTGAACGCGACCGCGGCCAGCGCGATGAACACCCCGCCCGTGACCGACAGCGCGAGCTTCGGCCAGCGCAGCAGCCGGGCTCTGTCGCCCTTGGTGAACCGCGCGGGCAACCGCCGCAGCACGAACACGAACGCGACCATCGTCAGCGTCTCGACGAGGAACTGGGCCAACGCCAGGTCCGGTGCGCCGTCGATGATGAACAGCCCGCCGATGCCGTAGCCGATCATGCCGACCAGCAGCACCGCGGTGAGCCGCCGCTTGGCCCGCACCACGGCGACGGACGCGACGAGCAAGAGCACCGCGAGCGGCACCTGCAGCAGGTTGTCGTAGAACCGGATGCCCTCGGTCAGCCGCAGCTGCGGCAGCAGCACCGAGCCCGGCACGATCAGCACGGTCAGCAGGATGATCGCCAGGTAGGTCGGCAGCGAACCGACCTGCAGGCGACCGGTGACGCCGACCGCGATCCGCTCCAGCAGCGCCATGATCCGCTCGTACCCGCGCTGCGCGTCGAGGAACCGCGGGAGCCTGCCGCGCACCGCGGTCAGCGGAACGCGCATCGCGTGCAGCCACAGCCCGCCGGCGATCGCGACGATCGAGAACAGCAGCGGCAGTTCGAAGCCGTGCCACAGCTCCAGGTGCAGCGGATCCGGCCCCGGCCCGAAAACCGCGGCGTAGGAGGAAGCGAGCTCGTCGGTGAGCGGATAGCCGATCCCGAGCCCCACTCCCGCGATGGCAGGTATCGCCGCAGGAACCTGCAGCACCGCTCCGGGACGTTTCGCGCTCGTGGCGGCCACTCCGGGCTTGGTGGCGAACGCGCCCCACAGCACTCGCGCGCTGTAAGCCACCGTGAACACGGAGCCGAGCACCAGCACGAGGTCGATGAACAGACCCGGACGTCCCTCGCCGAGGAATGCGCCGAACGCGGCCTCCTTGCCCAGGAAGCCCAGCATCGGCGGCAGCCCCGCCATCGAGGCGGCGGCCAGCACCGCAGTGGTCGCCAGCACCGGCATCCGCCTGCCCAGCCCGGACAGCTCGCGCACGTCCCGGGTGCCCGTCTCGTGGTCGACGATGCCGACCACGAGGAACAACGTGGCCTTGAACATGCCGTGCGCGAGCAGCATCGCCGCCCCCGCCAGCGCGGCCGCGTACGTGCCCTGCCCCATCAGCACCATCAGGAAGCCGAGCTGGCTGACGGTCCCGTAGGCGAGCAGCCGCTTGAGATCCGTCTCGTGCAGCGCCCGCCAACCGCCGAGCACCATCGTGAACAGCCCGAGCACCGCGGTCGGCACCGTCCACCACGGCACGTCCGCGAACACCGGGCCGAGCCTGCCCACCAGGAACACCCCGGCTTTGACCATCGAAGCCGCGTGCAGGTAGGCGCTGATCGGCGTGGGCGCGACCATCGCCGCGGGCAGCCAGTTGTGGAACGGCATCTGCGCGGACTTGGTGAACGCGCCCGCCAGGATCAGCACCGCGGCCACCACCAGCGGTGTCCCCTCCGGGGGTCGGGCGACGATCTCGGAGATCCGGTAGCTGCCCGCGGCCTCGCCGAGCACCACGAACCCGAGCAGCATCACCAGCCCGCCGAGCGTGGTGATCATCAGCGCCTGCAGCGCGGAACGCCGCGACTCCCGGCTGATGCCCGCCTGCCCGACCAGCAGGAACGAGCAGATCGTGGTCAGCTCCCAGAACACGTAAACGGTGAGCAGGTCGTCGGCCAGCACCAGCCCGAGCATCACCCCGGCGAAGGCCAGCAACAGCGGCGAAGATCGGCGCGCGTCGCCGCTGCCGGAGTGGAAGTAACCGATCGAATACACCAGCACCAGCGCGCCGATGCCGGACACCAGCAGCGTGATCAGCAGCGCGAGCGGATCGAGCCGGAAGTTGAACTCCAGCCCGAGCAGCGGCGCCCAGGTCACCTGCTCGACGACGGCGCTGCCTGCGAGCACTTCCGGCGACCGCGCCAGCACCCAGATCAGCGCACCGGCGGGCGGCAGCGCCGCGATCACGAACGCCGCTCGCGTGCTGCGCCTGGCCACCATCGGCAGAGCCAGGGCCACCAGCAGATGCGCGAGGACGAACGCGAGCAAGGGCACCTCCCGGTAAGCCGGTGATCGTCGACCTCGGACCAGGCGACCCCACGGGATTGTTCTGCACCCCTGCTCGGCACACCACCGGGTGCGGCTGCCGTGCGGGACGGGGTCGCCGGACGGGTCGCGCCCGCCGACGGTGGTCCCGGTCGCGCCCAACTTATCCGAATCCGACCCCGTGGTCATAATTCGCGCTGATCAGCGTTCGCGCCGTTCGCGGCCGTTTTTCGTTGCGACGAAATGACCTTGGGCGAATTGCGGGGGCACGGACCGCGCGGCCCGCGTGGGGAAGTTCACTAGGTGTAACGCGCTCGCCGAGGGTGATCCCCACACTCGGCGCCGGACTTTTCCGGTCCGCCCGTGAACCGGGCCACGCGAATGGACAATGGGCGGGTGCCGAAGACAGCAGACACCGGCGGGAACCGCCTGATCGCCGAGCGCTACCGGTTGGAGCAACGGATCGGTGGCGGCGCCATGGGCATCGTCTGGGCGGGCACGGACGAACTCCTGCGCAGGCCGGTGGCGGTCAAGGAAGTGCTGCTGCCCGCGGGGATGCCCGAGACCGAGGCCGCCGAGCTGCGCGAGCGCGCGCTGCGGGAGGCTCGCGCGATCGCGCTGCTGACCCATCCCAACGTCGTGACGCTCTACGACGTGGCCCGCGAGGACGGCGAGCCGTTCGTCGTGATGGAACTGGTGCCCTCGCAGAGCCTGTCCGCGGTGCTGACCGAGCACGGCCCGCTGTCCGACCAGCAGCTCGCCGTGATCGCCGACGGCGTGGCCGCCGCGCTGGAGTCGGCGCACCGGTCGGGGATCGTGCACCGCGACGTGAAGCCGGGCAACGTGCTCATCGGCGACGACGGCCGGATCAAGCTCAGCGATTTCGGCATCTCCCGCAACGTCGCAGAGCACACCATCACCGCCACCGGGATCATGCTCGGCACCCCGGCGTTCATCGCCCCGGAGATCGCCACCGGCGATCCGGTGACCGCTGCCGCCGATCTGTGGGGACTCGGCGCCACCCTCTTCGCGGCGAGCACGGGCGAACCGCCCTACGACGCGGGCGACCATCCGGTGGCCACGATCAACGCGGTGGTCAGCGGCCCGGTCCCGGCACCACCGCGGCACGGCCCGCTCGCCGAGGTGATCAGCGGTCTGATGGTCAAGGACCCGGCAGCGCGGATGCCCCCGCACGAGGTGCGCAAGCGGGTGCAGCACCTGCTGCCGGTGGCCGGTTCCCTGCCGTTCGGCATGTTGATCGACCCGGAGGCCCCGACGGTGCGGGTCCCGGTGCAGCAGAAGCAGCGGCAGCCGACGCGGGCCCCACAGGAGCCGGAGCCCGCAGCGCTGGCGTCCGATCCGGGGCCGCTGCCGTTCATGCTCAGCGAGGACGCCCCGGCACCCGCACCAGCGCGGCGCCGGTTCCGCTGGGGCGTGCTGGTGCTGGTCTGCACGGCGCTGGTGGTTTTCCTGATCGCCACCGTTGCGGGGTTCGCGGGCGTGCGGATCTACGCGGGCGAGCCGCCGCTGCCCGGACTGCCAGGGGCTGCTTCGCCCGTTCAGCCTCCGCGCACCGTGCGCTACGTCGACGACGCGAACGGGGGCAACGGCGCGGACGGTGGCTCGTTCTCGGTGCTCGCTCCCGCGGGGTGGGACACGTTCCGGGACAGCCGGGAGCGGCCCGCCGAGAGCAGGTCCGTGCGCCTGGTGTCCCCGGACGGCACGAGCGAAGTCGCCGTGGAGCGCTTTCCCGGCTACTACCGCGAAGGCCACACCATGCAGGAATTCATCGACACGCTCCCGGAACGGACCGGGTCGCCGCCGCAGATCTCGCTGAACCAAGCCATGGGCGAGTCCGCGGGTGGCGGTGAGCCGGATCGGCGGTTGGTCTACGTCAGCAAGCAGACCAGCCTGCTCGGCGCAGCGGCTGCGCAGGCGCCGCGGACCACCTACGCCTACCTGACGGCCCGGGACGGAGATCTGTGGGTCGTGCGGGTCGACTCGAACCAGGCGCAGGCGGGTGATCAGCGGTTCAAGGAGGCGCTGGACAGCTTCCGCACACCCGCGTGAGGCGGTCCGCTTCGCGAGAGCGGTCCGACCGCGCGGGCGCGGGTGGCTAGGCTGGTCGACCGTGACCTCTACTGCGACCTCCGACCCGTTCGCCACCGCAAGCGCAGCCGCGGCCGCCCTCGCCGAGAGCACCGGAGCCGCCCACCACGACCTGGCCGTCGTGCTGGGGTCCGGGTGGCGCCCGGCCGCCGACGAGATCGGCAGCCCTGCCGCCGAGGTGCTCATGTCCGACCTGCCGGGTTTCGCGCCGCCGAGCGCGACCGGGCACAGCGGCCGGATCAGGTCCGTGCCGATCGCGGGCAAGCAGGTGCTGGTGCTGCTGGGCCGCACGCATCTGTACGAAGGCAAGGGCATGGATCCCGTGGTGCACGGGGTTCGCACGGCGGTGGCCGCGGGCTGCCGGACCGTGGTGCTCACTAACGCCGCGGGCGGGTTGCGCGAGGGCATGGTGGTCGGGCAGCCGGTGCTGGTCAGCGACCACGTCAACCTCACGGCGCGGTCGCCGCTGGTCGGGCCGCACTTCGTGGACCTCACCGAGCTGTACTCGCCGCGGTTGCGCGGGCTGGCCAGGGAGATCGACGGTTCGCTGGAGGAAGGCGTGTACGCCGGGCTGCCCGGGCCGCACTTCGAGACACCGGCCGAGATCCGGATGCTGCGCGGGCTCGGGGTCGACCTGGTCGGGATGTCCACCGTGATGGAGGCGATCGCCGCCCGCGCGGCCGGTGCGGAGGTTTTCGGGTTGTCGCTGGTGACGAACCTGGCGGCGGGGTTGTCCGGGCAACCGCTGAACCACCAGGAAGTGCTGGACGCGGGCAACGCCTCGGCAGGCCGGATGGGCAAGCTGCTGCACTCGCTGGTCGAGCGAATCTGATCGTTCGTCTTCGATCGTTTTGCGTCGGTGATCGCTATGCGCCGGGCAATGGCACCACGGGCGCCGTCTCGCTGCGGGATCTCATCGGGTGAGTAGCGCCGGTCGGGCCTGCGTCACGGCGCCTGCCTCGGCGGCGCTGGTGATGGGGCCGGCCGACACGCCGGGGAATGTCGGCTGTTC
>NZ_JAFRFW010000805.1:0-2620 GCF_017434145.1 Saccharopolyspora sp.
GGTGAACGCGGCGCTCGCCCCGCCACCGGCGATCAGCCACCCGGCCAGGGTGAGCACCGCGAGCGCGATCACGATCGGCACGAAGACCGCCGAGATCCGGTCGGCGAGCCGCTGCACCGCGGCCTTGCCCGCCTGCGCGGCCTCCACCAGGCGCGCCATCTGCGCGAGCTGGGTGTCCGAGCCCACCCGGGTCGCGCGCACCACCAGCCGCCCGCCCGAGTTCACCGTTGCGCCCGCGACGGAATCGCCGACGCCGACTTCGACCGGTGCGGACTCGCCGGTGAGCATGCTGGCGTCCACCGCCGAACCGCCCTCCTCGACGGTGCCGTCGGTGGCGATCTTCTCGCCGGGCCGCACCACGAACAGGTCCCCGGTGGCGAGCTGCTCGGTCGGGATGCGCTGTTCGCGCCCGTCGCGCAACACCGCGACGTCCTTCGCGCCGAGTTCCAGCAGCGCCCGCAGCGCGGCACCGGCGCGGCGCTTGGAGCGGGCTTCGAAGTACCGCCCGGCGAGGATGAACGTGGTCACCCCGGCGGCCACTTCGAGGTAGATCGAGCCGGCGCCGTCGGCGGGCCGCACGCCGAACTCGAATCCGTGCGTCATGCCGGGCATTCCGGCGCTGCCGAACACCAGCGCGTAGATCGACCACAGGAACGCCGCCAGCGTGCCCATCGACACCAGCGTGTCCATCGTGACCGCGCCGTGGCGCAGGTTCGTCCACGCCGCGCGGTGGAACGGCGCACCCCCGGAGATCACCACCGGGGCGGCGAGCGCGAGGGAAATCCACTGCCAGTAGGTGAATTGCAACGCCGGAACCATCGCGAGCACGATCACCGGCACGGACAACACCAGGGCAGTGATCAACCGGTCGCGCAGCGCGCGGGTGCCGTCGTCCTGTTCGGACTCGCCCGCGCCGCCGGAGTCCGGCAGCTGCGCCGTGTAGCCGGCGGCCTCGACCTGTTCGACCAGCTGCTGCGGCGCGACGCCGTCCGGGAAGGTCACGGTCGCCTTCTCGGTGGCGTAGTTGACCGCTGCGGTCACCCCGTCCAGCTTGCCGAGCTTGCGCTCCACCCGGTTCGCGCACGAAGCGCAGGTCATGCCGCCGATGGCCAGCTCGATCGACTGCCCTGCCGGTGCGGTGCTCATCGCGATCTCCCGATTCTTCGCCTGCTGCGTGCGGTGCCGGACGAGTTCCCCTCCGGTCGGAACCGGCGCCGGTCGAGCAGGACCGGCGCCGCCGATCGGGCCGCGGTGTCCGAACCCGGGCTCAAGCCAGCGCGTAGCCCGCTTCTTCCACGGCGCCGCGCACGTCCGCGTCGGCGAGCGGCTGCGCGCTGGTCACCGTCACCGCGCCGGTCTGCACGTCGACCGCGACGTCGGAGACGCCGGCGAGCTCGCTGAGCTCCTCGGTCACCGAACGCGCGCAGTGCTCGCAGGTCATGCCGGTCACGGTGTAGGTCAACTCGGTCATCGGGGTCCTTTCGCGGAGTCGGCGGTTCAGGAGCGCACGAGCCGGGCGATCGCGTCGCCGGCTTCCCGCACCTTCTCGTCGGCGGCGTCGCCGCCCTCGGTCAGCGCCTCTGCCACGCAGTGGCGCAGGTGCTCGTCGAGCAGTCCGAGCGCCACCGATTGCAGGGCCTTGGTGGTCGCGCTGACCTGGGTGAGCACGTCGATGCAGTACTCGTCGTCCTCGATCATCCTGGCGAGGCCCCGCACCTGTCCCTCGATGCGGCGCAGTCGCTTCGCGTACGCCTCTTTGTCCGGCGTGTAACCGTGCACCGCTTCCTCCTCGCAGTCCGATGCGGAGCCTTCGCCACACATATACCCCTAGGGGGTAAGGGTGTCAACGCGCCAAGATTTCGGAGCGAACGGACCGTTCGTCCAATCTATTGGGACGAACAGGCCGTTCACTCCGGTCAGGACGCGGTGTTGACGGTCTCCAGGGGACGGCCGGTGGCGCGCGGGCCGAACAGGCCGATGTCCAGCGTCACAGCGATCATCGCCGCGGCCACGACCGCGAACAGCACCCCGGCGCCCTGCGCCTGCAGCAGCGGAACCAGCACGAACGGCATCGCGCCGGTGGTCAGCCGGGACAGCGAATACGTCCAGGACGCCGCGGTCGCGCGGATGTGCGTCGGGAAGATCTCCGCCTGGTAGATGTGGAAGGCGTTGGAGAAAACGTTGCTGGCCGCGGTGTAGCCGAACCCGAGCAGCAGGATCAGCGCGGTCGAACCGGCCAGCCCGAACCCGAGCCCCAGCACGACCATCGCCATCGCCGAGCCCATCACCAGGTGCTTGCGCTCCACCCGCTCGACGAACGGCAGCGACAGCGCCGAGCCCACCGGGTAGCCGACGAACGTCAGCGCGCTGAACAGCAGCGAGTCGGTGACCTGGTAGCCCTTCGCGGCCAGCACCATCGGCACCATCGTGCCGAAGCCGTAGTAGCCCACCGTCTGCAGCACCTGGAAGACCGCCATCATCGCGGTGCGCTTGCCGTACGGTGCGGCGACCAGGTCGCGCAACCCGCTGGACGGGGCGGTGACCGCACGATCCGGCTCGGCAGGGCCCGGCTCCGGCAGCGCCGCCCCGGCGGCTCGGGCCTCCCGCTCGAAGTCGGTGA
>NZ_JAFRFW010000806.1:0-2660 GCF_017434145.1 Saccharopolyspora sp.
AAGGCGCCTCCGCGTGCGGCTTCTCGCCGATCCGCATTTTCGTCAGCAACACGAACGGCGTGGTGGAACGCAGCGGACTGCGCAGCTACCCGGCGTTGTTGTGGGGCAGACAATTCGTTTTCAACCTGTTGCTCAGCGTGCTCGTCTTCTTCCTGTTCGGCGGCCGGGAACTGCTGCGGCGGAAAGTCGACACCGAGCCTCCGGAAATCTCCGGAGCAATGGCTGGACCCGGGACCAGCGGAGGAACCGGCGGCACGACCACGGCTACCGCGGCCGAACCGGCCACCGGTGCGCTCGCACAAATCACCACGCTCAACGCGAATCGCGCGCTCACGCTCACCGGGCTGGTCCTGCTGGCCGTCGGCGCGCTCGCGCTGGAATTCGACGTCGGACTGCTGTCGCTGAGCATCGCCACCGTGCTGTGCATCATCTCGCCGCAGACGACCAAGGCGTGCGTCGGCGAGGTCGCGTGGCCGACCGTGCTGCTGATCTGCGGCGTGGTGACCTACGTGAGCATGATGGAGGAGATCGGCACCATCGAGTTCCTCGGCGACGGCGTCGCAGGCATCGGCGTTCCGCTGCTGGCAGCGTTCGTGATCTGCCTGATCGGCGCGGCGGTGTCCGCGTTCGCCTCGACCACCGGCATCCTCGGCGCGCTCATCCCGCTGGCGGTGCCGTTCCTGCACACCGGCCAGGTCGGCGCCATCGGGATGATCATCGCGTTGACCGTGGCCTCGTCGGTGGTGGACTCCTCGCCGTTCTCCACCAGCGGCGCGCTGGTGGTGGCCAGCAGCCCGGCCGAGATGCGCGACCGGGTGTTCCGGAAGCTGATGACCTGGGGCATGAGCATGATCGTCATCGCCCCGGTGGTGGCCTGCGCGCTGTTCGTCCTGCCCGGATGGTTGTGAGGCACGCCGCGCTGGTCGTGCGCCCGGCCCGGTCCGCCGGTTTCGGACCGGGCCACCGGCGGCCACTAAGCTGAGGATGTGAGCGAAGGAATGCGCACCGTGCTGTCGGCTTTCCGCGTGCTGGAAGAGGTCGCGCACACCCAACCGGCCGGCGTCGGCGAACTCGCCCGCAGGCTCGGGCTGCCCAAGAGCACCGTGCAACGCGCTCTCCGGACACTGTGGACGGCGGGCTGGATCTGCCCGGACGGCGCGGACGTGACCCGCTGGGTGCTGACCACCCGCGCGTTCCAGGTCGGCCAGCACGCCATTTCGGACATCAGCGTGCGCGACGCCGCCGCAGCGGTCCTGCACGAGCTGCGGCGCGAAACCGGCGAAACCGCGCACCTCATGGTCCGCGAAGGCGAGCACGCCGTGCTGATCGAGCGGGTCGAGACCGACCACCCGGTCCGCGCGGTGCTGCCGCTGGGCAGCACCGTCCCGCTGCACGGCTCCTCGAACGGCAAGGCGATCCTCGCGGCCATGCCGCGGGAGAAGGTGCAGCCGATCATCGGGGAACGGCTCCAGCGCTACACCGGAAGCACCATTGTGGACTGGGACGAGTTCTTCGCCGAACTCGACGGCGTGACCCAGCGCGGTTTCGCCTCGAACTTCGGGGAATGGCGCGCGGACATCGCCGCGGTCGCCGCGGCCATCCTGGACTCCAGCGGCGAGCCGGTGGCGAGCCTGTCCGTGTCCGCACCCGCGGGCCGGATGTCCGAACAGGCGCGGGACCACTACGGGCCGCTGGTCATCGAAGCGGCCCAGCGGGTCAGCGCCACGCTCGGCTACCGGCGCCCGGTGCGACCTCGCTGACCCGCTCATCGCCGATCACCGGCCGCGCCACTGCGGGCGGCGCTTGTCCACGAAAGCGCCGACCCCTTCCCGGAAATCCTCGCTGCCGTAGCAGAGCTCGATCAGATCGTCGCCCGGTGGCAACGAATGCTCCCGCAGCCGCCGCATCGCCTGCTTGCTCGCCCGCATCGTCAGCGGAGCCTGCGCGGTGATCTGCTCGCACAGCGCATCGATCCGGCCGTCCAGTTCGGACTCGGGCACCACTTCGGACGCGAGCCCGATGCGTTCGGCCTGCTCGGCCTCGACGAACCCGGCGGTGCAGATCAGGTGCATGGCGCGTCCCGCTCCGATCAGCTGCACCAGCCGCGCGTAGTTCCGCATGGACAGGCAGTTGCCCACCGTGCGCGCGATCGGCAGCCCGAACTTCGCCGCGGGCGAGCAGATCCGCAGGTCGCAGCAAGCCGCGATGGTCAACCCGCCGCCGGTCGCATAACCGTCGACCGCGGCGATCGTGGGCACCCGGATCCCCTCGACCCGGTCCAGGACGCCGTCGATGCGCTGCTCGTAGGCATGTCCGTCCGCGGCGCCGCGAAAGTCCTGGAACTGGGCGATGTCCGTGCCCGCCACGAACGCTTTCCCGCCCGCTCCGCGGAAAACGACCACCCGGACCGCTTCGTCGGCGTTGACCCGCTCGCAGAAATCGGCGAGCCCGTCGTACATCTCCCACGTCATGGCGTTGCGCGCAGCAGGGCGGTCGAAGGTGGCGGTGGCGACTGTCCCGTTGAACTCGGTGCGCAACTGATCGGTCATCCGGCGGCTCCTTCGGCGCGCATCCGGGCGATCTCGGCGTCGGTGCGGCCGAGCGATCGCAGAACTTCGTCGGTGTGCTGCCCCAGATCGGGCGCGACGCGGCGCATTTCC
>NZ_JAFRFW010000084.1:0-16789 GCF_017434145.1 Saccharopolyspora sp.
GCTCGACGAACCGACCAACACCCTCGACATCGACGCGCGGCACCGGCTGCACGCCGTGCTCGACGACTTCACCGGCTGCTTGCTGGTGGTCAGCCACGACCGGGCGTTGCTGGACCGGATGGACCGCACCGCCGAGCTCGAAAGCGGCGAGATGCGAACCCACGGCGGCAACTTCACCGACTACGAGCAGGCGCTGCACGTCGAGCAGCAGGCCGCCGAAAAGCACGTCCGCAGCGCCGAGCAGCAGGTCAAACGGGAGAAGCGGGAGATGCAGCAGGCCCGCGAACGCGCCGCGCGACGCGCCGGGAGCGCTGCCCGCAACGTCGCCGACGCGGGCCTGCCCAAGATCGTCGCGGGCGCCATGAAGCGGCGCGCCCAGGAGTCGGCGGGCAAAGCCGACGACGTGCACGCCGCCCGCCTCGACGCTGCGCGGGCCAAGCTCGACGAGGCCGAGCGCGGCTTGCGCGAAGAGCAGCAGATCGCGGTCGACCTGCCGGACACAAACGTCCCCGCCGGTCGCACCGTGTTCCTCGGAGAACGCCTGCGGGTTCGGCGGGACGGGCGCGAGCTGTTCGCGGGCGAGGGCCTGGACCTGGCGATCCGCGGACCCGAACGGATCGCCCTCACCGGCCCGAACGGTGCGGGCAAGTCCACGTTGCTGCACGTGATCAGCGGCGAGGTGGAACCGGACGCCGGCGCCACCAAACGGGTGGACGGACGCATCGCTCACCTGTCGCAGAAGCTGGAGCTGCTGGACGTCGACCGCACCGTGGCGCAGAACCTGGCCGCCTTCGCGCCAGCGATGCTCGAGCAGCAGCGCATCCACCTGCTGGCCCGGTTCCTGTTCCAGGGCTCCCGGATTCACCTGCCGGTGCGGGCTCTGTCCGGTGGTGAGCGGCTGCGCGCGACATTGGCGTGCGTGCTCAGCGCCGAACCGGCGCCGCAGCTGCTCTTGCTGGACGAGCCGACCAACAACCTCGACCTGGCCGGTGTGCGCCGGATGGAAAGCGCGCTGAACGCCTACCGGGGGGCGTTCGTGGTGGTCAGCCACGACGAACGGTTCCTCGCCGAGATCGGCGCCGATCGGTGGCTGCGGCTGGCCGAAGGGCGGCTGCTCGAGCAGTGACCTTCATGCGGCCTGCGTCGAGCACTGCCGGACCTCCTCAGCCGCCCCTCCTCAGCCCGCCCCTCCTCAGCCGCACTGCCAGAGGAACCGCCCCTGCCCACTGCCCTCGTCGAGGAACCCGTACCCCACGCCCGCATCGCCGAAGTTCACCTCGAACGGCAGGTCGTCGGCGCTGTCGAGCTGCAGCAGGAAGCGGAACGGCCCGTCGGGCGCTTCCTCGTCCTGCAACCACCGCGGCTCGCCGAACAGCCGGCTCGCGAAGTCGTCCACCGAGGTCTCGCCGTCGAACGGGGTCAGTTCCACCGCGTGGTCCGGCCCGAACGTCGGCCCCTTCGCGATGCCCGCCACCTGGTAGAAGTCCGCGGGTTCGCCGGGCTGGGCGAACAACGCGTTCTCCCCGCCCTCCGGCTCGAAGGTGTTGTCGACGAAGTCGTCCGGATCGTCGCTGAAGTCCTCGGTCAGGAACAGGTAGGCCAGCCGCACCTGCTCGCCCGGCAACCGGATCTGCCCGAGGAAGCGCATCGGGCGCCCCTGGCTGGCCGAAAGCGGCCAGGCAGGCGCGTCCAGCCACACGGGCTGGCCGCCGAACTTGGTGACGGGCTCGCGGATCGGCGCCTCCGACTCGACGAATCGGAGGTTCTGCCGGGCGGTTGCGGTGCTCTCGGGCATGTCGGGTCCTTGCTCGCTGGGGCCTTACGAGCGAACACTAGCGATCAACCACGACGGAACAGCACGGCTTCGACCACATTTCTCCGCCCGCACGCCCGAACGGACCAGCGCGCGAGACCGCGACCCGAGCAGCGCGATCACACCCGCGGGCCTGCGACCATAGGAGACGGTCGAATCGCCGGGAACGGCGTCGCACGAGCAGGAGGTCGTCAATGGGACGTGTCACGGTACGGCGGCCCGTGCTGCGGATCACCGAGCAGGGCGCCCGCACCCGGCCCGACACTCTCGCAGCCGAAGAACCCCTGGAGATCCGGATCGACGGCCGAGCGCTCACGGTCACCATGCGCACCCCCGGCAACGACGTCGAGCTGGCGCACGGCTTCCTGCTCACCGAAAGCGTCATCGGTGGCATGGACGACGTGCACAGCGCCCGCTACTGCGACAGTCCCGGTCCGGACGGGCGCAACACCTACAACGTGCTCGACGTCCGCCTCTCGCCCGGCGTGAGCCCGCCGGACACCTCGGTGGAGCGGAACTTCTACACCACCTCGTCCTGCGGCGTGTGCGGCAAGGCCGCGCTGGACTCGGTCCGGCTGAGCACCCGGTACTCACCCGCCGAGGATCCGCTGCGGATCAGTCCGGAAACCCTCGCGGAACTGCCGGAGCGGCTGCGCGCGGCGCAGCAGGTCTTCGACAGCACCGGCGGATTGCACGGCGCCGCCCTTTTCGACGCGCACGGCGAACTCCTGGTGTGCCGGGAGGACGTGGGCAGGCACAACGCCGTCGACAAAGTGCTCGGCTGGGCGCTGCTGCAACGGCGCGTGCCGTTGGGCGCCAGCGTGCTCATGGTTTCCGGGCGGGCGTCGTTCGAGCTGGTCCAGAAAGCCGCGATGGCGGGTGTGCCGATGCTCACCGCGGTCTCCGCGCCGTCCTCGCTCGCCGTCGAGCTGGCCGCCGAGCAGGGCATGACGCTGGTCGGCTTCCTGCGCGGCAGCTCCATGAACGTCTA
Organism: Saccharopolyspora sp.; assembly: GCF_017434145.1. Taxonomy (NCBI): domain Bacteria; kingdom Bacillati; phylum Actinomycetota; class Actinomycetes; order Pseudonocardiales; family Pseudonocardiaceae; genus Saccharopolyspora; species Saccharopolyspora sp. The sequence goes on from NZ_JAFRFW010000084.1 coordinate 2,805, forward strand.
CACCGGAGCCGAGCGGGTCACCGCACCGGAACCGGCCGCGGTCCGCTGAGGACACCGCCGGGGCCGCATCGGTAGCGATCCGCGCCATTGGCACGATGGACACTCAGAGCGAGGCGAAGCCGGAGGTGTCATGCGCGGGAATCCGCGGTCGGTCAGGATGCCGAGCCGTCGCACCATGCTCACATCCGGCCTGCTCGGGATCGGCGCGGCCGGACTGGGACTCAGCGCCGACTCCGGCGGAACCGAGGTGCAACCGGCGGCGGTCCCGCTGGCCAAGCAGGACAACGTGCTGGTCGAGACCGTGCACTCGCAGGCGCGCAACCGCGAGGTCGACCTGGTGACGATGTTCCCGGACGGCGTGCACCGCGAGGGGCTGCCGGTGTGCCTGCTGCTGCACGGACGGTACGGCGACGCCCGCAGATCCGCCGGTGGCGTGCCCAGCTGGCTCACCTCCGCGGTTGCCAGCGGCGCCGTGCCGCCGTTCGCGTTCCTGGCCGTCGACGGCGGCGGGAACAGCTACTGGCACCAGCGCTTCGGCGACGACCCGATGTGGATGTTGCTGGAGGAAGTGCCCCGCTGGCTCGGTGAGCGCGGCCTCGGCGGAGCCGACGGCCAGCCGTTCGCGGTGGCGGGCATCTCGATGGGCGGGTTCGGCGCGCTGCTCTACACCCGCCGCCGCAACGAGCTGCGCAGCCAGGTGCGCGCGACGGCGATCGTGTCCCCGGCGCTGATCACCAACTGGCCGGAGATGGCGCGGCGACGGGCCTTCGCCGACGAGCAGGACTGGGCCTCCATCGACCCCATGCGCCACCTCGACGCGCTCGAGGACGTTCCGCTGGGCGTGTGGTGCGGCACCCGCGACCGGTTCATCAAAGGCACCCGCCGGTTCATCGCCCGCGCCGACCCGGAGGTGGCCTCGACCTCGCCCGGCGGGCACAACAGCCGCTACTACCGCAAAGCGCTGCCGGAGGTCGTCGACTTCATCGGCGGCTACGTGCCGCGGCGCCGCAAGAGCTGACGATGCGCACCGCGCGCGGCGGTGCGCATCGGGCGGCGCGAAACCGAGGTTCGAAGAGGTTCTTCGGCAGGACCGGGCAGCCGATCAGGCCGACTTCTCGCGGCGCTCGCGGCGGGTGTTCTGCCGGGCGACGATCGTCGGATTGACGTTCTCCCGCACCGTCTGCTCGGTGATCACGACCTTGGCCACGTCGGAACGGCTCGGGATGTCGTACATCACCGGCAGCAGCACCTCTTCCAGGATCGCCCGCAGGCCGCGGGCACCGGTGCCGCGCAGGATCGCCTGATCCGCGATGGCCTCCAACCCCGACCTGGTGAACTCCAGCTCGACGTTGTCCATCTCGAACAGCCGCTTGTACTGCTTGATCAGCGCGTTGCGGGGTTCGGTGAGGATCTGCACCAGCGACGGCTTGTCCAGGTTCGTCACGCTGGCCACGGTGGGCAGCCTGCCGATGAACTCCGGGATCAGGCCGAACTTGATGAGGTCTTCGGGCAACACATCGGCGAAGTGGTCGGTCGCGTCGATCTCGGTCTTCGACCGCAGCTGCGCACCGAAGCCGACGCTGGCCTTGCCGACCCGCTCCTCGACGATCTGGTCCAGGCCCGCGAACGCGCCGGCCACGATGAACAGCACGTTCGTGGTGTCGATCTGGATGAACTCCTGGTGCGGGTGCTTGCGGCCGCCCTGCGGCGGCACGCTCGCGGTGGTGCCCTCCAGGATCTTCAGCAGCGCCTGCTGCACGCCCTCACCGGAGACGTCGCGGGTGATCGACGGGTTCTCGCTCTTGCGCGCGATCTTGTCTACCTCGTCGATGTAGATGATGCCGGTCTCGGCGCGCTTGACGTCGTAATCGGCGGCTTGGATCAGCTTCAGCAGGATGTTCTCGACGTCTTCGCCGACGTAGCCCGCCTCGGTCAGCGCGGTCGCGTCGGCGATGGCGAACGGCACGTTGAGCATCTTCGCCAGCGTCTGCGCCAGGTAGGTCTTGCCGCAGCCGGTCGGGCCGAGCATCAGGATGTTCGACTTCGCGAGTTCGACGTTCTCCTCGCGGCTGTCCCGGGTGCGCTCCCCAGCCTGGATGCGCTTGTAGTGGTTGTAGACCGCGACCGAGAGGTTCCGCTTCGCCGCGTCCTGCCCGATGACGTACTGGTCCAGGAACTCGTGGATCTCCGTCGGCTTCGGCAGCTCGTCGAGCTTGACCTCGCCGGCCTCGGCCAGTTCCTCCTCGATGATCTCGTTGCAGAGATCGATGCACTCATCGCAGATGTACACGCCGGGGCCGGCGATGAGTTTCTTCACCTGCTTCTGGCTCTTCCCGCAGAAGGAGCACTTCAGCAGGTCGCCGCCGTCACCGATACGTGCCATGACCGCTGACCCCGTCCCCTCCGGCACGCCGTCCGGTGACGTGCCTGACCGTATGTGCTCGTTTCGACGGTACCTGCCGCTCCCCGCCTTCGGGGAGACTCACAGTGTCCGCCACCCGCCGGGCGAGGCGGGTGGGACCGCACGTGCCGGGCGTGTCGCGAACGGCCCGGCGAAGCATCCCACCCCGCGGAACGTCCCCGCGACCACCGTTCGCGCGGCGTCGCAACTCCGCCGCGCACCGCCGCCCGGAAGATCGCGGCCCGCCCCGGAGGAACCCGGACGGGCCGCGGTCCACGCGGCGATTCAGGACTGGCCGGCCAGCTTGCGGTACGGCATGATCTCGTCGATCAGCCCGTACTGCTGGGCCTGGTCCGCGGTCAGGATCTTGTCCCGCTCCACGTCCTGGCGGATCTGCTCCTTGGAGTTGCCGGTGTGCGTGGCCAGCGTCGACTCCATCAGGTCCCGCATCCGCTGCACCTCGTTGGCCTGGATCTCCAGGTCCGAGACCTGACCGTAGATGCCCTCGGTGGAAGGCTGGTGGATCAGCATGCGGGCGTTCGGCAGCGCCAGGCGCTGGCCCTTGGTGCCCGCCGCCAGCAGCACCGCCGCCGCCGAAGCGGCCTGCCCCAGGCACACCGTGCGGATGTTGGGGCGGACGTACTGCATCGTGTCGTAGATCGCCATCAACGCGGTGAACGAACCGCCCGGCGAGTTGATGTAGATGTCGATCTGCCGGTCCGGGTCGTCCGACTCCAGGTACAGCAGCTGCGCCATCACGTCGTTGGCCGAAGCGTCGTCGACCTGGACGCCGAGGAACACGATCCGTTCCTCGAACAGCTTGTTGTACGGATTCGACTCCTTCACCCCGTACGCGGTGCGCTCCACGAACGAAGGCAGCACGTACCGGGACTGCGGAAGCTGGAATGAGCTCACGACGGGTGACTCCTCGTTGCTGTGGGTTCGCGGGTCAGCTCGGCAGGTTGGCGGCGGTGGCGATGTGGTCCACGAACCCGTAGTCGCGCGCCTCGTCGGCGGTGAACCAACGGTCCCGGTCGGAATCGGCGATGATCCGCTCCACGTCCTGACCGGTGTGGTGCGCGATCAGCTCCGCCATCTCCCGCTTGTGCTTGGTGAACACGTCGGCCTGGATCGCGATGTCCGAAGCCGTGCCACCGAGGCCCGCCGAAGGCTGGTGCATCATGATCCGCGAGTGCGGCAGCGCGAAGCGCTTGCCGGTGGCGCCCGCGGAGAGCAGGAACTGGCCCATCGACGCGGCGAAGCCCATCGCCACCGTCGCCACATCGGGCTTGATCAACTGCATCGTGTCGTAGATCGCCATCCCGGCGGTGACCGAGCCACCCGGCGAGTTGATGTAGAGCGAGATGTCCCGCTCCGCGTCCTCGGCCGCCAGCAGGACGAGCTGCGAGCAGATCTGGTTGGCGATGGAATCCTCGACCTGGGAGCCCAGGACGATGATCCGCTCCCGCAGCAACCGCTCGTAAACCGAGTCGTTGAGCGAGAGCCCGTTCGTCGACCGCATGTGCGGCGTCGAGTCCGACGACGCCGGAACAGTCAGGTGCTGCGTCACGTCTCCCTGCCTTCTTCCACGATGAGGGGCTTCCACAATGGACCGGGCGGGCTTTCGGCCGCCGAATCCCAGGGACGCCGTACTTTTCGGTTACCGGTGATCCGCTTACGACCGACCCTAACGAACGTGGGCGGCACCAGCTTCCCGGTACCGCCCACGTTCGCTCAGAGCTTGTGTTCCGCCATGACGAAGCGCGGATTCCTTTCGCGCACAGCGAAATCGCCGTGCCGGAAAAGGCTCACTCGGACTTCGCGCCCGCAGTGGACTCCGCGTTCTCGCCGTCGCCCTCCGCGTCGGCCGACTTCTGCTCGGCCTCACCCGGCACGACCTCGGGCTGGCCCGACTCGTCGGTCTCCGATCCGAACAACTCGTCCAGATCCAGCGACCCGCCGGACTCGTCGCGCACGGTCGCCTGCCGGACCACCGAGAACAGCGCCTTGCTGCGCCGCACGTCGGCGTAGATCGCGCCGAGCTGGCCGGACTGCTGGGCCTGCTGCACGTACTGGTCCGGGCTCACGCCGAACCGCTGCGCCTGGTAGATGATCCGCTCGGTCAGCTCGTTGTCCGAAACCGACACGTCCTCGGCATCGGCGATCGTGTCCAGCACCAGCTGGGTGCGGACCGCCTTCTCGGCTTCCTGCCGGGTCTCGGCGTCGAACTGCTCGCGGGTCTGGCCCTGCTGCGCCAGCCACTCGCCGAACTTCTCCTCGTCGTGGTCGAACGGGTGCACCGCGTCGTGCTCGCGGGCCTCGACCTCGGAGTTGACGAGGTTCTCCGGCAGCGGCACCTCCACGGTCTCCAGCAGCGCGTCCAGGACCTTGTCCCTGGCCTGCATCCCCTGCTGCATCCGCTTCATCCGGGCCGCCCGCTCGCGCAGGTCGGCCATCAGCTCGTCCGCGGTGTCGAACTCGCTGGCCATCTGCGCGAACTCGTCGTCGGCCTCCGGCAGGTGCCGCTCCTTGACGGAGTTCAGCGTGACCGTCACCTCGGCGTCCTTGCCCGCGTACTCGCCCGCCAGCAGGTGGCTGGTGAAAGTGTTCGTATCGCCATCGGACGCGCCGATCAGCGCGTCGTCGATGCCGTCGATGAGCTGGCCGGAACCGATCTCGTAGGACAGCCCGCTGGTGCGCGCGTCCTCGACCTCTTCGCCGTCGACGGTGGCCGAGAGGTCGATGCTGACGAAGTCGCCCTGCTGCGCCGGACGCTCCACGCCGGTCAACGTGCCGAAGCGGGCGCGCAGCTCATCGAGCTGCTGCTGCACCTCGTCCTCGGACGCCTCGACGTCGTCCACGGTCACCGACAGCTCGCCGAAAGCGGGCACGGTGATCTCCGGGCGCACGTCGACCTCGGCGGTGAACGCGACCTGCTCGCCGTCCTCGATCTTGGTGACCTCGATCTCCGGACGGCCGAGGGTGCGCACCTCGCTGCCGTTCACGGCCTCCAGGTACTTCTCCGGGACCGCCTCGTTGACGACCTCGTCGAGCACGGGCGCGCGGCCCACCCTGCTCTCCAGCACCCGGGCCGGTGCCTTGCCCGGACGGAAGCCCGGAATCCGGACCTGGTTCGCCAACTGCTTGTACGCGCGGTCGAAGTTCGGCTTGAGCTCGTCGAACGGCACCTCGACGTTGATCCGTACGCGCGTCGGGCTCAGGTGCTCGACGGTGCTCTTCACGTGGTCTCCTAGTGCGAACGTGCTTCGGACCCCGGCGGAACGCCTCGAGCGACGCCCAGGACAGCAGCACCGCCCGGGACTGGGCACGCTCCGGCCACGCCGGGCTGACCTCCGAGTCTATTGCCCGCGGCGACCGAGCACGGGCCGGGGGTTGCCGAACCGCCCGAAAACCGGCGCACGCCGGGTCACCGGCCGCCCAACGCCGGAACCATCGCCGGACCCAGGTTCGTCGGAGTGGCCGCCGTGCCGATCCCCACCGTCGGCGGAACCGGCCGCGCTCCCGGGACATCGACGAACAACGACACCCCCACCAGCAGCACGACCGCCAGCACCAGCAGCGCGCCGACCAGCACGGCGGGCAGCCGGACGCGACGCAGAACCCTCGACGCAGCAACGTGAAAGCGCACGCCAACGGAATCGAGAGCCCGGCGGGCATCGTTACCAGCTGTCGAACAGGTCACCCGGAAAGATCACGCAACGTGATCTCGACGGCAAAGAGGCGTGGCCGGACCGACCACGCCTCCCTCGAACGTCGGGGTGGCGGGATTTGAACCCACGACCCCTCGCACCCAAAGCGAGTGCGCTCCCACACTGCGCCACACCCCGTTCGACCTGCGACGCACCCCGGAACCCCCGGGTGCGTTGCAAAGACCCTATCGCGACCGGTTAAAGTGGGGCACGCAAGGTCGCGAACGTCCCGGGACTCACGCACCAACCGGGTTCACGCACCGGAATCCGGGCGAAGCTCCGGGAAACGGAAGTTCCGACCGAGCATGCGGGCGTAGCTCAATGGTAGAGCCCCAGTCTTCCAAACTGGCTACGCGGGTTCGATTCCCGTCGCCCGCTCCGGAGGTGGGAGGACTGTGCCGCTGCCCCGACTCGTCGGGGCCTGGGCCGGTCCTCCTTCGCATATTCATACGGGGGCCGAGCCCCCGTAAGCCCCCACGGTGCGGTGGTTGCGTGGGGATTCTGGCGGTGGCTTCCCTTGCTGGGGGCTTGGGAGACGAAGACCCGCCGGGACCGGTGAGTAGGGCGGTTCGGCCGGTGGAGACGTCTGCGCGGGCATTGACGGCGGCTCTCGTCGGTGAGGACTTGGGAGACGAAGACCCGCCGGAGCCGGTGAGTAGGGCGGTTCGGCTGGCGGAGGCGTCTGCGCGGGATGCGGACGGCGGCAGCTTTGCCGGTGGTGTGGTTGTTGCGCGAAAGGCTTGGTGAGCCGGGCGCTTCGGAGCGGCCCTGGGGCTGGGAAATAAACGCGTTGGGGCTGTCGTCGGGGTGGCGCATGCTGGAGGGGTGAGGTCGGAGCTCCGCGCGAGGGGCCGGCCTGGGGGAACCGCCGGAGCGAACACGGAGCGCAGCTTGCGACGTCTCGAGTACAAGTGGCTGGTCGGCATCACCTTCGTGCTCGGCCTGATCATGCAGATCCTGGACATGACCGTGCTCAACGTCGCGCTGGCGACGTTGGGCCGCGAATTCCACGTCGGCGAAGCCACCCTGCAGTGGGTGCTCACCGGCTACCTGATCAGCCTCGCCGTGTTCGTGCCCGCATCCGGCTGGATCGCCGACCGCTACGGCGGCAAGCGCACCTTCCAGCTCGCCGTCGTCGTGTTCACCGCCGCCTCCGTGCTTTGCGGACTCGCCACCGAGATCTGGATGCTGATCGGCGCGCGGATCCTGCAAGGCGTCGGCGGCGGGATGCTCGTCCCCGTCGGCCAAGCCATGCTCTTCCGCGCCTTCCCGGCGCACGAACGCGCCAAAGCCTCCGCCGTGCTTTCCGTGCCGATCACCATCGCGCCGATGCTCGGACCGCTGATCGGCGGCGCGCTGGTGGAATTCGCGAGCTGGCGATGGATCTTCTTCATCAACGTCCCGGTGGGCGGGCTCGCGCTGCTCGCGGCGATGCTGTTCCTGAAGGAGGAACAGCAGTCCCGGCCCGGCAGATTCGACCTGCCCGGATTCGTGCTGGCCGGCAGCGGCCTGGCCACCCTCCTCGTCGGGCTGGATCAAGGCGCCCAGACCGGCTGGGGAAAGCCTTCGGTGTGGGGAACGCTCATCGTCGCCGCGGTACTGCTGAGCGGGCTGGTCGCGCGCGAACTGCGCACCCCGGAACCGATGCTGGACCTGCGCCTGCTCGGCGATCGGCTGTTCGGCACCGGCAACGGGCTGCTGCTGTGCTCCACCGGGGCGATCTTCGGCGCGCTGTTCCTGCTCCCGCTGTACTTGCAGAACCTGCGCGGCTTCGGCCCGCTCGGATCCGGCCTCGTGCTGATGCCGCAGGCGCTGAGCATGCTCGCCACCACCCAGCTCGTCAGCCGCCTCTACACAAGAGTCGGGCCGCGGCCACTGCTGCTCATCGGATTCACCGTGTTGATCAGTGTCGGGCTGCTGCTGCAACTGCTCGACACCGCGACCCCGTACTGGCTGCTGACGGTGCTGCTGGTGTGGCTGGGGATCGGCATGGGACTGCTGATGACGCCGTTGCAGACCGCCGCGTTCGCGCGGATCTCCGCCGCGTCGATGGGCCGGGCCAGCTCGCTGTTCAACGCCAGCAGGCAGGTGGCGACCGCACTCGGAACCGCGGTGGGTGCGACGATTCTGGTGGCATTGACCGAAAGCTACACGTCCACTGTGGATGTCTCGGTGCCGTCGGCGGTGGTGCAGGCGCAGATGTCGGCCTACCGCGGGGCGTTCCTCGCCTCGATCGCCTTCGGTGCGCTGGGATTGCTGCTGTCGTTGCGGGTGCGCAACGCCGACGCGGCGGACACGCTGCGCGATCGGTCGGCGCCGTCCGGTGATCATTCCCACCCGGGCACCACGACCGTGAGATAGCTCAAGGTCGCCCCACAACCGCCCGCGCCAGTGCACTATTTGAAGGGTGACCGACTTGCCGCACGCCGACCAGGTCCGCAACCACGCCCGCTGGCGGCCGGGATGGCACTCCGGCCGCACCAGCTACGCGTGGCTGCTGCCGTTCGCCGACCAGCCCGGGCTGCGCCACCTGGTGAACCAGTACCAGTACGCCATGCGGGACCTGCCGGGTTTCGATCTCGTCCCGCTGGAATGGATGCACATCCTGGTGCAGGAGGTCGGCTTCACCGACGAGGTGCCGCAGGAACGGCTGGACGGGCTGGTGGACACCGCGCGCAGGCGGCTCACCGGTTTCGCGCCGCTGTCGCTGGCGTTCCATCGCGCCGTGGTGCTGCCCGAGTCGCTGTCGCTGCCCGCCGAGCCGCAGACCACGCTGCTGGAACTGCGCGCGGCGCTGCGCGAGGCGACCGCGGAAGTGGTCGGCGCCGAGCAGCTCCCGGGCGAACCGGAAGAGGTCGACCGGCACATCAGCCTCGCGTACTCCACCACGGACGGTCCCGCGATCTTCGCCGTGGCCACGCTCAGCGGCACCGACGTCGACCCGACCACGGCCAAAGCCGGCGCCGTCTCGCTGGTGCGGCTGAACCGGGATCACTCCTGCTCCGAGTGGGAGACCGTGGCCGAGGTACCGCTCGGCGCCTGACTCGCCCGAGCACTCCCCCGCCGCGAGTAGCCTCGGGATTGTCCGACCGGACCAGCTCGGAGGCACCGTGGACACCGCAGTCATCCTGATCATCGCCGCCGCCGTCGTCCTCGTGGTCGCGGTGTGGTGGTCGCGCAGGCAGAACGTCGAGTACCAGCGCAACCAGCTCGACGACGCCAAGGCCGACGCCCGGCGCTGGACCGAGCGGCTGGGCGGGCAGGTGCTCAACCTCGTCGGCACGAACGAGGCCGCCAAGCAGGCGCTTGCCGACGCCGCCGAACGGCACCAGGCCGCGGTGTCCCAGCTCGACCAGGCGAGCACCGCCGAGCAGTGCAGGCTCACCACCCGGACGGCGATGGAAGGCCTGTACTACGTGCGCGCGGCGCGCACCGCGATGGACATGGACCCCGGCCCGGAACTTCCGGACCTCGCGGACCGGCACGGTGCGGGCAAGGTGACCGAGCACCGCGACGTCGAGGTCGAAGGGCAGCGGCAGGTGGCCTCGCCGGAGCCGAGCGAGCAGACGCCGCACTACTACCCGGGCGGCCGAGTCGCGGGCCGTCCGGTGCCGGAGGGCTGGTACAGCCAGCCGTGGTGGAAGCCCGCGCTGGTCGCCGGAGCCTGGGGCGCGGGGTCGTTCATGCTGGCCAGCGCACTGTTCGGCGGCATGTCCGGAGTTCCCGAGGCCGCCTACGCCGAGGGTTTCCAAGGAGCCGACGGGTTCGACGGCGCGGACCCGGGCGGCTTCGGCGACGGCGGCGACTTCGGAGATTTCGACGGCTTCGACGGGTTCGACGGCTTCGACTTCTGAGGCGCCGGTCAGGCCTGGCAGGTGGGGCACCAGTAGAGGTTGCGGCCGGAGAGGTCCGCGGTGACCACCGGTGTCGCACAGATCAGGCAAGGCGCACCGGCTCGCCGGTAGACGTAGACCTCGCCACCGTGCCGGTCCTGCCGCGGCGGGCGCCCCATCGCCTCCGGCTCGTGCTCCGGCCGGACCGTGTCGATCCGCCCGGTCCGCACGCCGCCGGCCATCAGCTCGACCAGGTCGTGCCAGACGAGCTTCCACCGCCGCGCGCCCAATTCCCGGCCGGGCGTGTAGGGCGCGATGCCGTGCCGGAACAGGACTTCGGCGCGGTAGACGTTGCCCGCGCCCGCGATGACCTTCTGATCCAGCAGCAACGCGGCGATCGGCGTGCGGGAGCGCTCGATCCGCTGCCACGCGCGGTCCGGTTCGGCGTCCGCGCGCAGCGGGTCCGGGCCGAGGCGGGCGCGCAGCGCCGCGACTTCCTCCGGCGTGATCAGTTCGCAGGCCGTGGGGCCGCGCAGATCCGTCGCGCAATCCGGGCCGACGATCCGCATCCGGACTTGGCCGCGCGGCTGTTCCGGCGGCAGCGGGATTTCGGTGAACTTCCCGTACAACCCGAGGTGCACGTGCACGATTCCGGGGCCGTAGCAGTGGAAGAGGTGCTTGCCGTGCGCCTCGGCGCGCTCCAGCACCGAACCGTCCACTTCGGACACACTGGCGGCGAATCGGCCCTGCGGGCTGAGCACTCGCACCCGGTGCCCGCCGAACCGCGCATCGTGCAGCCGCGCGAGCCGGTGCAACGTGTGACCTTCGGGCATCGCGTCAGTGCCTGTCCTTCAGCGGTGGTTACGTTGTGCACGTGGCGGAAGCGGCTGACACCGCTCGAAAAAGCCGACACCCGAGCCGACCGCAGGCCCGAGACAGGCGCTCAGAACAACACCCACAGCACGACGGACTCGGCCAGGTAGGCGGCGACGCAGCAAGCGGCCACGATCAGGCCGCGGCGGACCACGCCGGTCGTACCGCGGCGCCAGAAGGCCACCACCATTCCCGCGAGGAATGCCAGGCACAGCGCCAGAAAACCGCCGACGATCAGCCACAGCCCGACGCCGAGCACGCAATCCGGGGCGGTGCAGGTAGCGCCCGGACCGCCCAGCAGCACGGGCGAGAGCGCGGTTTGGGCGAAGAAGAGGACGAGCACCCCGGCCGCGGTGGCGCCGAAGGCGACCAGCGGTGTCCACAACGCGACCGGGCGTGCTTCGGGCATGGTCACTCCGCGGGAAGCGCCGGCGGGTTCCCGGTCCGCTCGTAGTCGGCGAGCAGGTCGATGCGGCGCTGGTGGCGGCCGCTTTCGAACTCGGTGCCCAGGAACGCCTCGACGATCTCCTCGATCTCCTCGACCGAGTGCATCCGCGCACCGATGCCCGCCAGCAGTGCGTTGTTGTGCTGGCGAGCCAGTTTCGCGGTCTCGACGTTCCAGGTCAGCGCCGCGCGGGCGCCGGGAACCTTGTTGGCCGAGATCTGCTCGCCGTTGCCGGAACCGCCGATGACCAGCCCGAGGCTGCCCTCGTCGGCCACGACGCGGCGGGCGGCTTCGACGCAGAACGGCGGGTAGTCGTCCTGGGCGTCGTAGACCGCCGGGCCGACGTCGGTCACTTCGTGACCGCGCTCGCCCAGCCACTTGGCCAGGTGGTTCTTGAGTTCAAATCCTGCGTGGTCAGATCCAAGGTAGACGCGCACGCAGGCAGTGTGCCAAACACCGCGCGGCGGCTTCGCACCCCTGCCGCGACGCCGGTCGGCGACGGCATCCTGGGGACGTGGAACAGTGGCGAGAGGTGACCGACCGGGTGTTCGTGCGCAGGCACTCCGAGCTCGACCTGAGCACGGGACTGGTGCTCGGTTCGGCTCGGGCGCTGGTCGTGGACACCCGGGGCGATCGCGAGCAAGGCGCGGAACTGGCCGCGGCGGTTCGCGAGGTGACGTCGCAGCCGTGGGAGGTGGTGCTGACGCACGGTCACTTCGACCATTGCTTCGGCACCGCGGCGTTCCTGCCCGCGCCCGTGCGGGCGCACGCGAACTGCCCGCGCTACCTGGACGAGCACGCCGAACGGCAGCGCGCGGAATGGGTCGAGCACTACCGCGCCGAGGGGCGCCACGAACTGGCCACCGCACTGTCGCGCACCAACGTGGCGCAACCGGATCGGCTGGTGCACGACCGCGCGGAGATCGACCTCGGCGACCGGATCGTGCAGCTTCACCACCTCGGCGCCGGGCACACCGACCACGACCTGATCGCGCAGGTGCCGGACGCCGGCGTGGTCTTCGCAGGCGACCTGGTCGAACAGGGTGCGCCACCGGACTTCGAGGACGCTTTCCCGGAAAGCTGGCCTGCCGCGCTCGCTGCGCTGCTGGAGCTACGACCGGAGATCGTCGTGCCCGGGCACGGAAACCCGGTCGATGCGGAGTTCGTCCGCGGCCAGCGCGCCGAGCTCGCAGCCCTGGCGGGGCTGTGCGATTCCTTCCGCACCGCCGTGATCAGCGAGACCGAGGCACTACGGGCCTCCCCTTACCCGGCGGAGACCACCGGCCGGGCATTGCGCAGAGCGCTCGCGGCCTGAGCAACGGTGTCCACTTCGGACCATTTCCGGGCTGCACGCGGCTCGAAGTCCACTTCGGACGAAGTCGACGGCGCGGGGCGACGACGTCGCTGCGCTGCCGCCGCTACCGCGGGCCGAACGCGGATGACCCGGCCTTCACCGCTGGATCGACTTGACCTCCAGGAACTCCTCCAGCCCGAACTTGCCGAACTCGCGCCCGTTGCCGGACTGCTTGTAGCCGCCGAACGGCGCGTTCGGGTTGAACGCCCCGCCGTTGACCGCGACCTGGCCGGTGCGGATCCGGCGGGCCACCGCCAGCGCGCGCTCGTCGGAGCCGAAAACCGCGCCGGAGAGCCCGTACTCGGAGTCGTTGGCGATCGCGACCGCCTCGTCATCGTCCCGGTACGGCAGGATCGACAGCACCGGGCCGAAGATCTCCTCGCGCGCGATGGTCATGTCCGGGCGCACCCCGGTGAACACCGTCGGGCGCACGTAGTAGCCCCGATCGAGCCCGTCCGGAGCTTCCGGGCCGCCGGTGACCACCGAAGCCCCCTCGGCCACACCGCTGCGGATGTAGTCGACGACGCGGTCGCGCTGCACGTCCGAAGCCATCGGACCGATGCGGGTCCGCTCGTCGGTCGGATCGCCGACGGAGTACTTCGCGACCGCGGCCACCGCGAGTTCCACCGCTTCGTCGTGCCGGGATTCCGGCACCAGCATCCGGGACAGCGCGTTGCAGCTCTGCCCGCCGTTCGGGAAGCAACCGGCGACGCCGAGCTTCACCGCCTTGGCCAGGTCCGCGTCGTCGAGCACCACGTTCGCCGACTTGCCGCCGAGTTCCAGCGCGACCCGCTTGACGGTGCCCGCTGCCACCTCGGAAACCCGCCGTCCGGCGCGGGTCGAGCCGGTGAACGAGACCATGTCGACGTCCGGGTGGCCCGCGATGGCCTCGCCCACCACCGGGCCGGTGCCGTGCACCAGGTTGAACACGCCCGCCGGGACGCCCGCCTCCGCGGCGATCTCGGCGAAGATCGAAGCGGTCAGCGGGGCGAGCTCGCTGGGTTTGAGCACCACCGTGCAGCCCGCGGCCAGCGCCGCCGCGACCTTCGCCACGATCTGGTGCAGCGGGTAGTTCCACGGCGTGATCGCGCCGACGACGCCGACCGGCTCGCGCACGATCAGCGAGTTGCCGTGCTCCTCGGTCCAGTCGAAGCCCTGGTCCAGCACGTCGGCGATGCCCGCGGACGTCGCGACCGGCACGCTCGCGTGCACCTGGGTGGCGAAACCGATCGGGGAGCCCATCTCGGCGGTCACCGTCGCGGCGATCTCGTCGCGGCGCCGGGCGATGCCTTCGGAAATCGCACGCACCAGCGCCGAGCGCTCCGCCACCGGGCGCGCTGCCCAGCCGTCGAACGCCGCCCGCGCCGCC
>NZ_JAFRFW010000807.1:0-7029 GCF_017434145.1 Saccharopolyspora sp.
ACCCTCGCGGTGCGGTTCCAGCTCCACCAGCCGTGGATCACCAGTGCGGCGAACACCACGTAGATGGCCGCGCTGAACCACAGCCCGGAAGCCATCTGCAGCGGCACGCCGACGGCGTCCACCGCCAGCCACACCAGCCAGAACTCGACCAGCCCGCGGCCCTGCGCCCAGAACGCGACCGCGGTGCCGACGAAGATCCAGGCATCCGGCCACGGCGCCCACGACGCGTCCAGCGCGCTCAGCAGCAGCGCGAAACCGGTCGTGGCCCGCGCCAGCGCGCCGAGCAGGAGCCAGCGCTCGCGTGCGGTGCCCTTGCGCACCACCACGCCGTAGACCGGGTCGCTGCGCCGCGTCCAGGCCCACCAGCCGTAGACGGAGATCAGCAGGATCACGACCTGCCGGATCGCCAGCCCACCGAGGTGCGCGCTCGCGTAGACGGCGAACAGCAGCACGGTCGCGGCCACCTGCACCGGCCACGTCGCCAACGTGCGCCGTTGCGCGAGGAACACGACCGCGAGCGCGCACAGCTGACCGACCAGCTCGGCCCAGGAGATCTGCTGGCCCAGCACGGTGATCCCGTTGTCCAGCAACCATTCCGCGACGACCCGCACGACCTGCTCCCTCCACACGGCGCGGAACGCGGCGGGCGCTGCGGGACGCACCCGCCGCCGCGCCCGTGCGCCGCCTCCCGGCCGCACTCGCACCGCCGGTCCCTGAGTTCCACCGGGGCCGTCCTATTCGGACGATCGGTTTCGCCGATCCGCCGGTTCGGATTCGCACCGCGCCCCGGAGCGCGCGTTTCCTGCCGTGCTCAACATCGTCCGCCCGCACGGCTGTTCCGGCGGATTCGGGTGGTTCGGATCACAGACTCCGATCGGCTGATCGAACACTCGTGCGCTTGCGGTTAGACTTGACCTCGGCCGGCGATCGAACAAGCCGCAGACTCGACAAGCCGCAGACTCGACCGGAGGGGGCGCCCGGGATGAACGACACCGATCGCGCCATCCTGACCTTCGAGGGCGAGTTCTGGCGGCACCGCGGCAGCAAGGAGCGGCTCATCCAGGAGAAGTTCGGGATGTCGCCCGCTCGCTATTACCAGCGGCTGAATCGCTTATTGGACGAGCCGGAGGCGCTCGCCCAGTACCCGGTGCTGGTCAACCGCCTGTTACGCAGGCGAGCCGAGCGCGCGCAGGGCCGCACTTCCACTCCGCCGCGCGCGAGCTAGGCCCGGATGCCGGTTCGGGCGGTGCGCGAGGCGTCGCCGCCGTACGCCGACCACATCCGAGGCACTTCCGGCAATCCGGAAATTCGTCGCGGAAGTCTCACCGCGAACCTCTAGCGCGGAAGTTGATCTTTGGACAAGATGTCCGCCACGTCGCCGGGACCATCCCGGCACCGCGGCGGAAGGAGTCGGCGTGGCCACGGTCGAAACGGACGTCCTGGTGGTCGGCAGCGGCCCGGCGGGCGCGTCCATGGCGCTGGCGTTGAGCCGGTACGGCATCGACAACATCGTCATCACCCGCTACGGCAACCTGGCGGCCGAACCACGCGCGCACATCACCAACCAGCGCACGATGGAGATCTTCCGCGACCTCGGCGTGGAGCAGCAGGTCCGCGCCCAGGCCACCCCGCAGCACCTGATCGGCACCACGACCTACTGCACCTCGCTGGCCGGTGCGGAACTCGGCCGGGTGCGCTCCTGGGGCAACGAACCGCTCGTGCAGGCCGCGCACGAACTGGCCAGCCCGTCGCGGATCTGCGACATGCCGCAGTACCTGCTGGAGCCGGTGCTGGTCGACGCGGCCGTCGCGGGCGGCAGCAAAGTCCGGATGGAAACCGAATACCTCGGCCACACCCAGGATTCCGACGGCGTCGAGGTCCGCGTGCGGGACCGGCTGCGCGGCGACGAGTACACCATCCGCGCCCGCTACCTCTACGGCGCGGACGGCGGGCGCAGCCTGGTCGCGAAGAACTCGCAGCTGCCGATGACCGGCCGCTCCGGCGTCGCCGGGAGCATGAACATCGTCTTCCGCGCCGACCTGTCGCAGTACGTCGCGCACCGCCCGAGCGTCCTGTACTGGATGTTGCAGCCCGGTTCCACCGTCGGCGGCCTCGGCATGGGCACCATCCGCATGGTGCGACCGTGGAACTTGTGGATGGCGATGTGGGGCTACGACATCGAGCAGGGCGCGCCGGAGCTGTCCGAGTCCTACACCCGCGAGATCGTGCGCGACCTCGTCGGCGACCCGGAACTGGACGTCGAGATCGTGCAGAGCTCGGCGTGGACGGTGAACCACGAGTCCGCCGACGTGTACTCGGCGGGCCGGGTGTTCTGCGGCGGCGACGCGGTGCACCGGCATCCGCCGTCGAACGGGCTCGGGTCGAACACCTCGGTCCAGGACTCCTACAACCTGGCCTGGAAGTTCGCGCACGTGCTGCGCGGCACGGCGAGCCCGGCGCTGCTGGAGAGCTACACGGCCGAACGCGCGCCGATCGGCAGGCAGGTGGTGGACCGCGCGAACCAGTCGATCGCGGACACCTCGTGGATCTTCGAGGCGCTGCAGGCCGGCGCGGCGACCGACGCGGACCAGGTGCGCTCCGCGATCGAAAGCCTGCGGGAGACCACGCCGGAAGCCGAGAAGCGGCGCCGCGAGCTGCGCGAGGCGATCGCCTTCAAGACCTACGAGTTCAACGCGCACGGCGTGGAGCTCAACCAGCGGTACCGCTCGAACGCGGTGGTCCCCGACGAGCAGGGCGGGGCCGACCCGCTGGATTCCGCCTCGGACACCGAGTTGCACCACCTGCCCTGCACCGCGCCCGGGGCGCACTTGCCGCACGCCTGGCTCACCGCGGCGGGCCGCGAAGTGTCCACTCTGGACATCGGCGGCAGCGGCCGGTTCGCCCTGCTCACCGGGCTCGGCGGGGAACTTTGGCAGGACGCGGCCGAAACCGTCGCGGAACGGCTCGGCGTGCGGATCGAAGTAGCCGTGATCGGACCGGGATGCAGGTACGAGGACCCGTACGGCGACTGGGCACGGATCCTGGAGGACGACGGGCTCGGTGAGCCCGGCGCGCTTCTGGTGCGACCGGACAACTTCGTCTGCTACCGCACGACCGGGCTGCCCGCGGATGCGGGATCGGTGCTGGCCGATGTCGTGGCGCAGGTGCTCGGCCGAGCCTGATCGCGGCTCGACATCGCGCGGTCGCGCGACAGCGCGCCACGAGACGACCGGCGTGCCTTACCGGACACCGGTGGGGAACTTGCCCTGCCACAGCTCGTCGAGCAGTTCGGCGACCGCGTCCACGGTCAGCGGCCGCGGGTTCGGGTAGGGACCGGCCACCACCCGTTCCGCGATCCCGCGCAGCTGCTCCCGCGCGACGCCCAACTCGGCCAGCGACCTCGGCCCGTCGTACCCGCGGGCCAGGTCGGCGACCGCCGCGACCGGATCCGGACCGGCAGACCGGGCCAACCGGTCGAACGCGGCCGGAGCGGACCGCCGGTTGAACGCCATGACGTGCGGGAGCAACATCGTGTGCAGCTCGGCGTGCGGCAGGTCGAAGGTTCCGCCGAGTGCGTGCGCGAGCTGGTGGTGCAGCCCCATCCGGGCCTGCGCCAGGCAGCTGCCCGCCAGCCAAGCCGCCGATTGCAGGCGTTCCCGGGCCTGCGGGTCCTCCGGCGCGACGAGCACGTCCGGCAGCGCTTCGAGGATTCCGTTCGCGGCCTCGGTGGCCAGCGCGCGGGTGACCGGGGTGGTTTCCGGTGCCCACAACGCCTCGACGGCGTGCGCGAGCGCGTTGACGGCGCTGGTGCGGGTCAGGCCGACCGGCATCGCGAGCGTGAGATCGGGGTCGTAGACGATCGTGCCCGGGGCGAGCGCGGGATCGCGGCGAGTCGTCTTCACGCCCTGCTCGGTCTCGCCCAGCACCGGCGTGGCCTCCGAGCCCGAGTAGGTGGTCGGCACCGCGATCTGGGACGCCCCGGTCCGCGCCGAGACGGCCTTGGCCAGGCCGATCGCCGAGCCGCCGCCGATCCCGACCACGCAGTCCGCACCGCCGGCTCCGATGAGCTGCATGACTTCCGCGGTCACCGCCACCGGCGTGTGCGGGGCCGGGCGATCGAAACGCGCCGCGAGCCGCTGCCCGAGCGCTTCGGCCGCCCGGTCCGCGGAATCCGCGGCGGACGGTGCCGCCACCAGCAGCGCCCGGCGCGCGCCGAGCCGCGCGGCTTCGTCGGCGATGCGCTCGCTGGATCCTCGGCCGAGCAGCACCCGGGTCGCGAGGGTTTCGTGCACGGCTACTGCGGCCGCCTCGTCAGTGGCGCGGTCTGCCATCGTCTCCTCGTTCAGCGTCTTCCCCGGCCCGGGCACTGCTGCCGGCGGCAGGCACGTCGACGGCGCCGGGGTCCTCGCTCATTCTTGCGCGCCGGGTTCGAGCCGGTCGATCGTGACGGGGAAGTCGACCCACCGGAACGGGACCGGCAGGCCGGCTTCGGCGGCCCGCTGCGGGTCGTCGACCGTGGCGAACTCGTGGATCAGGCTGGGCTTGACGCCGAACACCGCGTCCGAATCCAGGTACGGCGTCCCCGCCACGAACATGTGGGTGGTCAACGTCCGCATCCCCGGCGCAGAGACCTCGAAGTGGATGTGCGCCGGGCGGTTCGGGTGCCGCGCGGTGGCCTGCAGCATCCCGCCGACCGGGCCGTCGTCCGGGATCGGGTAGTGCCTCGGCACGATGCTGCGGAACCAGAACCGGCCGTCCTCGTCGGTGGTGAACAGCCCGCGCAGGTTGTGCTCGGGCAGCTCGCCGGGCCGCTGGACGTCGTAGAAGCCTTCGTCGTTCGCCTGCCACACGTCGACGCTCGCGCCCCCGACGGGTTCACCCGCCGGGTCGAGCACGCGGCCGGTGACCAGGCAGGGCTCTCCCTTGCCCTGCTGGTCGATGTCGTCCCCGAGTTCGCGCGGCGGTGAATCCACCACGTGGAACGGTCCCTCCACAGTGGATTCGGTGAGCTCCGCGCCGCTGCGCTGGTTCAGCGTGTCGACCAGCATCGACACCCCGAGCACATCGGAGAGCAGGACGAACTCCTGCCGGGTGTCGGTGCAGGTCTGGCCGGTCTCGGTGAGGAAGCCGATCGCCGCCTGCCACTCCTGCGGGGTCGGCTCGACGTCCTTGACGAAGCCGTGCAGGTGCTCGACCAGCTTCGTCAGCACCGCGCGCAGCCGGGGATCGGGGGTGTTCGCGAAGCTGCCCGCGACGATCTCGGCAGAGCGCTGTTCGTCGAACAGGGCCGAGGGACGTCCGGTGGTCGGTTCGGTCATGGGTCCGTCGTTTCTCGTGCGTGCGCGGTCGGCTCGTGCGGCACCGCGATCAGGGGTTGGTGGCGCGGGCCTGCTGCTCCGGGGAGAGCTGGCGGGATTCCTGGATGCGCACGAGTTCGGCCAGCAGCGGTGCCGCCTGCTCCGGCGGCAGCGCGGTGAACGCGGCCTTGATCGCCTCCGGGTCCTGCGCGGGCGCTTGCTGCGGCACCGCACCGGCGGGCGCGGCCCGCCCGTCCTGCTGCTGGTCAGGGCTCTGCTGCGGAGCAGGCGTTTCCCGCGCGACCAGCACGTTGACCAGGTCCACCAGCATCGCCACCGGCGTGCGCGGCCCGAGCATGGTGTTCCACCCGGTGATCTGACCCTCCGGTCCGCGCGGCCCGAGCAGCTCGTTCTCGATGCGGCGCAGGATCGCGTCCTGTTCAGGGGTCATCTCGGCGTCCTCCTGTCGGGTGTTGGCCAGTTCGGCGCGGAAGCGTTCCAGATCCACGTGCCCGGGGTCGATCTTGCCGGTGACGCTGGTCTCCTTGTGGCCGCGCGCCGCCTCGGGCGGTGCGCCGAGGTGCTCCAGCACGGCCCGGGTCGCGGTCAGCGCCGCCGAGTACTGCTCCGGGCTCGGCCCCTGCTCGACGCCCTGGTAGTCCCACTCGAAGCCGACGTAGAGCACGTTGCCGTCACCCGCGGGCACCGGCCCGGATTCCTTGGCCCGTCCGGCGTGGTTGGCGCGGCCCGCGGCGATCAGGTGCACCACCCCGTCGAACCCGATCAGCCCGTGGCACAGCGGACCGGCCAGGTCCTCGCGTCCCTCCACGACCAGGTCCAGGCTGGGCGCCGGGTTCTCGTAGGAGGCTTCGGTGGCCGTGTGGTGCTCCAGCACGCCCACCGGTTCCGGCGGATCACCGGAGTCGGCGGCACGCTGCTGCCAACCGGGCGTCTCCTGGACGGTCAGTCCGGCCGCCCGCAACACATCCGCGAGCCACACCAGCGGCAACGCCATGTCGATCACTCCCCCGCGCGTGCGCGTGCTGTGCGTGCCATCCTGTCCCGCCTTCGGCCGCGTTGACCACGCCCGACCGGATGAAATACCAGCGAACGGAGCCTGCACGACGCCGCGGGAGCCGCCGGCCCCGCGAGCGCGAGCGCATCCCGCCGCACCCTCGCCGACGGACTCGGCCGACGTGCGATTCTGTGCCGCATGGAATCCGAAAGCGCAGGTGATCCAGGCGAGCGGGTCTCCGCGAGCACGCTGCGCGCCCTGGAGCGGGCCTCCGGAGACCTGGCCACCGCCAGCATCGGCGCGATGGAGCAGCGGCTGCCGTGGTTCCGGCGGTTGCCCGCCGATCAACGCGCGAGCGTGCTGCTGGTGACCCAGACCGGGGTGTCCAACTTCGTCGCCTGGCTGCAGGACCCGACCGAGGCGATCCGGCTGACCGCCGAAGCCTTCCGCGCCGCGCCGAAGGACCTGTCCCGCTGGGTGAGCCTGCGCCAGACGCTGGACCTGGTGCGGGCCGCGATCGACGTGTTCGAGCAGCGCCTGCCGGAACTGGCCGCGCACGACGCCGAGCGCACCGCGCTCACCGAGTCGATCCTGCGCTACACGCGGGAGATCGCGTTCGCGGCAGCGACCTCCTACGCGGCGGCTGCGGAAGCCCGCGGCGCCTGGGACGCGCGGCTGGAAGCGCTGGTCGTGGACGGTATCGTGCGCGGCGACCCG
>NZ_JAFRFW010000808.1:0-5861 GCF_017434145.1 Saccharopolyspora sp.
CGGCATCCGCGCCTGCCCGGCCTGGCCCTCGGACTGGCCCGCGCTGGTGCAGGCGCTCGGCCCGGACATCGCGGCCCGCTCCACGGGCAACATCGCGCGTACCGCGGAGTTCGGGGTTGAACTCATCGCCGGGACCGACACCGGGGTGATCCGCTCACCCGCAGGGGCCGAACCCGCCGACGCGCTCGAGCTCTACACCCACCGGATCGGCATGTCACCGGCTCAGGTGCTGGACATGGCCACGGTCCGCAGCGCCGCCGCCATCGGCCTCGGCGAGGTCACCGGCGCGCTCGTTCCCGGCCTGGCCGCCGACCTGCTCATCGTCGACGGCGACCCGACGGAATCCCTGGACGCACTCCGGCACCGCCGGCTGGTGCTCGCGCGAGGGCGGACACCGCAGTGACACCAATGATGTTTTCTGATCACGCGGTGGGGTGTCCGATACGGACGCCGCGTTCGCCGGTTGGCGCGCGACACCGGCGAGCGAGCGTGCGCGGCTGCTGATTCGGGTTGCCGATGCCTACGACGCTCGCCGGGAGGAGCTGGCCAAGCTCATCTCGACCGAGATGGGCAAGCCGATGCAGGAGGCGGTGGGTCCGGCCGTCCTGACCGGCGTCACCAAGGACATGGACGCCTACTCCGAGGAGATCTTCGGACCGGTGGCCGTGATCCACGGCGTCGATTCGTCCGACGAGGCCGTCGCGTTGGCCAATGACGTGGGCTTCGGGCTCCGCGGTTCGGTGTGGGGCAGCGACATCGAGCGCGCCCAGGAGATCGCCGACCGGCTCGAGGTGGGCATGGCCTACATCAACGAGCACGGCACCGTCCTTCCCGGCCTGCCCTTCGGTGGTGTGAAGCGGTCCGGCTTCGGGCGCGAGCTCGGCCGCTGGGGAATGGGCGAGTTCGTCAACACCCGGCTGCGCCGGACTTCCACGACCAAGAAGTAGACGCACCCGTGGGGCCACGAGGAGCGCCATCAAGTCCGGCAATTGGTTGTCGGCCTGGGATGTCCGGTACGCGGCCGGCGGCCCGTGGGTGTCGGTGGTGCTCGTAGTGGTGCAGGAACTCGGGCAGGGCCGCACGTCGTTGCGCCGACGGCGGTCCTGCCGCCCTCCTGGTTCTCCACGCCCGGACTCCGTTCTCCATGTGCAACTGCCCGCGGTGCTCGACGGGCCCGCGTCGAACGTGGCAGCCCCGCCGGGCCAAGGGGATCAGCGGGTCCCGGCGGGCAGCTCCAGCCGGTCATGGGGCGTCGTCGGGGATCGGCATGGGGCATGGGGTGTCGGCGAGTGCGGTCACCGGTCAGGTGGTGATGCGGTGGCCGAGGAAGACCGGGCGGTTGGCTTGTCCAAGCAGCAGCGGCAGGAGCTCGGCCGCGCGGACCCGGCCCCACCAGCCGTGCTGGGCCGGCCGTCGAGCGTCACGGACGTGCCGGAGACTGCATTCAGCCTTTGTCAGATCGACTGCCAGCACTGACGGGTGACTGCCAAGGCCCGGCGGAAAGATTCCGCGGCTGCTTCCGGACTCTTAGCGTGAGCGGTCGGCAATGCCGTCGCTTTCCACATTGGAGTTTCGAATGCAGAAGCCAGTCAACTGGATCGTGTCGACCATGATCATGCTGCTCGCGCTCGGCGGTGCAGCTCCGGCGGCCGGCGCGATCGAGCGCGTGGAAGCCGCACCGCTTTCCGCGCCCGGGATCGCGAAGGACTGCGTGGCGAAGAACAACCCGGAGGACATCGCCATGAGCTTCATCGAGCGGTGCCGCAAGGGCAGCATTCACCGGGAGTTCCCCGGTACGCATTACTCCCAGCGCCTCGGCGACATCCAGCGCGGCCAGTCGAAGGCCGACAAGACGGCCTGGAAGCTGCTGAACGACGGCCGTTTCATGAAGTAGCATCACGCTCGCACGCGACGTGCGCGGGGACGGCGGAGTCGATCCCGCGCACGTCCTGCCCCGGAAGTGGTCGAACTCCGGAAATGGCTGCTCGTCTCCGAAGAAGGGTCGCAATGGCGCCGGACGAAGAAGCGAGGAACGAACCGTACATCGCGATTCTGCTCTACGAGTCCGCGAGCGACGCGAGTGACTACGTGCCGCTCTACCGGGAGGACGTCGTCCTGCTGTGGGCGGCGAATCCGGAAGCGGCGACGCGGCGAGCCGAGCAGCGGGGCGAGCTGGCCGAGACCAGCTATCGCAACCGCGCCGGTGAGACCATCACGTGGAAGCTCAAGCACATCATCGACGTCACTTCCGCGCTCGAGGCCGACCTGGGCGTGGACGCGGACCTGCATTCCCGGCACTTCCGCGATTACCAGGCTTATCGGAGTTTCGAACCCTTCCTGTCCGGCTCGATCGAATGAGGGCCGGCGCTCATCTTTCGGTCTCTATAACCAGAACCTGGGAGTCCGCGTGGTGCAGCTGAACCCACCGCTGCCACGGTGTCCGACGACCAGTAGCGACGAGCCACCGGCGACGTTGACGAGGGACGGAACCGGGTGACCGCGCACGGCGACCGCCCGGCCGTGACCTGGTCCTGACACCAACGGCAGTGCTCCACCTGCGCGCGAGACCACGCGAGACGAACGTGGTCTGTCCACTGTGGTCGAACTCGTCGAGCCGGCTCGGTGCTGATCGAGCGACCTCGTCACGCGAACAGCGACATCACGAGGGTGATCGGCAGCGAGATCACCGAGGCGAGGGTCATCGGGATGGCGTGCGTCTTGACCGTTCCCCGGGTGGTGAAGCCGAGCAGCGACTGGAACATCCAGAAGAAGTTGCTGCTCACGTGTGGAACGAAAAGCGCACCGGAGCCTGCCGCGAGCGCGACGAGCACCACGGGCGTGTCGAGGCTGCCGGCGATGGGCGCCAGGATGCCGGCCGCGGTGATGCCCGCGACGGAGATGGACCCCAGTGCGATGTGCAGCACGGCCGCGACGAGCCAGACGAGCAGCAGCGGTGGCAGGAAGCCGGTGGAGAACGCTTTGCCGAGGACGTCGGCCATCCCGGAGCCCTCGATGATGGATCCGAGCGAGCCGCTGATGCCGCTGAGCACCAGGATGGGGCCGCACTGGCTCAGAGCGGTGCCGACGGCGGCGCTGATCTCCTCGCGCGGGCGGACCCGGCTGGCCAGGGCATAGGCGAGGCCGGCGCCCAGGAACAGCGCGATGACCGGGTCGGTCAGCAAGGTCACGGTGGCGGACTTGATCGACAGCGCCTCGGCGGCAGCCCCTGCGGCGATGAGCAGCAGGCTGACCAGGACGGGAGTGACCGACACGAACAGCGCTGGTTCGCGCCGCGTGGCACCGGCCTCCTGCTGCACCGCTTGCTGCGTGCTGGTTCGAGCCCCGCTCGCGCCGGACTCACCGGTGACCGGCTCGCGGTTCGGGCTGCGGGAAGCGGCGGACCCGGTGCTGGGCTGTTCGGACGGGTCGTCGCGGGCGAGGGTTCCACTGTCGACCGGCTCGTCGCCGGCGGCCAGCTCGTCGAGCTCGGGGGCCCACTTCATGACACGCAGGAGACCGGCGTAGGCGAACATCGTGAGCAGCGCGGTGGGCAGGCCGACGGTGAGGCCCAGCAGGAACATCTGGCCCAGCGGAACTCGGAGGATGCCCGCGATGGCGACGGCGGCCACTCCGGGAGCCACGAAGACCAGACCGACCTCGATGCCTGCGGTGAGCGCGCCGCCCATGATCGCGCGTCCGCGAGGTCCCAGCCGGGGTCCGAGGCGCCGGGCCAGTGGCGCCGAGAGGACCAGCAGCACATCGGAGTAGATCGACGTGAACAGCGAGCTCAGCGCTGCGGCGAACACGTACGGGACGCTGCGTTCGCCGAACAGCTTCAGCGTGGCTTCGACCAGGCGCTGCATCGTGTCGGTGACGGTCAGCAGCGAACCGAGGATGACACCGAGCGCAACGAGGATGCCGATGTCGCCCATCACGTCCGCGAACCCGTCGGACACCGCCTCAACGGTGCCCGCGGCGCCGACCTTGGTGGTGAGTCCGAGGTAGAGGGTGCCGAACAGCAGCGCGAAGACCGGGGGGAACTTCAGCCGGACGATGGCCAGGACGATGCCCGCGATGGCGACCGCGGTGTTGGCTAGCAGGAGGACTTGGTCGCTCACGGCGGCTCCAGATGAGAGGCGGTAGCCCGGGGCGGCCACCCGGTGCTCGTACCGACTCATCGTGACGTCGATCACCCCTGCTGTGTCCAAGATGCGTTTGCAGGCTGATCGATAGGCTTCAGCTATCTTCTTCGCGTCGGTGCACGCGGTCTGCGCTATTCGGAAAGGGGCACCGTGCGCCGATCGTCGCGGAAAGCGGGGTCTTCGTGGATGTCCGGCAGCTGCGCCACTTTCTGGCGGTGGTGGACCACGGCAGCGTTCATCGGGCGGCCGAGTGCCTGTTCGTGGCTCAACCGTCGGTGACCCAGACCATCCGCAGGCTCGAAGCCGAGCTGGGCACGGAGCTTTTCCTCCGGCGAGGACGCGGGCTCGTGCTGAGCTCCTCGGGGACGGCGCTGGTCGGGCCGGCTCGGGAGGTCCTGCGATCCCTCGACGTGGCACGGGAGACCGTCGTCGCCGTCGACGGGCTGCGAGGCGGCAGATTGAGCATCGCGTCCATGCCGTCGCAGGTGGTCAGCCCGCTGACCGGGCTCCTGGCGGCGTTCGTGGACCGGTATCCCGGTGTGCAGGTCGGTGTCCGCGCCGCGGCCCGCCCGGATGACGTGCGGGAGGCCCTGCGCCGCGGGGACGCCGAGATCGGCGTCGTCGCTACGGGCGGGACGGCGGAAGCGCTGGCCGACCTGGACCGGCTGCCGCTGGAGGTCCAGTCCTTCGTGCTGGTCGCCCGCGACGATGCCCTGCTCCCTCCCGGTGTTGATGATCTGCGCATGAGCGATCTGCGGGGGCTGCCGCTGATCGCGGGTCAGCCGGGCACCGGCATGCGGCGAGTCGCCGACGCGATCGTGGCTGCCACCGACTGCCGGATCGCTGTGGAGATCGAGCACCGCGAGGGGCTGCTGCCGCTGGTGCTGAGCGGAGTCGGAGTCGCGGTCGTCGCCGACTCGTGGCGCCCGCTGGCCGATGCCGTCGGTCTGCAGGTGCGCCGCCTGGCGGTGGAAGACCGGCTCGACGTTGCGCTCGTGTGGCAGCGCCACCGGCTCGGCCCGGCGCCTGCGGCATTCGTAGCGGTGGCCGGTGGAACGGACGGGCCGGCGAGCGGGACGTCCGCCGCTCCCTGATAAGCAACGCCTATCGACCGGCCTGCAAACTCGTCTTGGACGCTAACGGTCGTCGCCTCGTTCCATTAACGGCATGACGACCAGCTACCGCATCGCACTCATCCCCGGCGACGGCATCGGCACCGAGGTGCTGCCGCCCGCCTGCGCCGTTCTCGACGTGGTCGGCCGCCGACACGGCCTCGCCTTCGGCTACGACGTCTTCGACTGGTCCTGCCGCCGGTACCTGGACGAGGGCGCGATGATGCCGCCCGACGGGTTGGACCGCATCCGCGACCACGACGCGATCCTTCTCGGCGCCGTCGGCTGGACGGGGGGTGCCGGACCACGTGTCGCTGTGGGGACTTCTCATCCCCATCCGGCGCCGGTTCCGGCAGTACGTGAACTTGCGACCGATCAAGGTCCTCGAGGGCGTGCCGAGCCCCGTCGCCAAGGCGACGAGCGACGTCGACTTCGTCGTCGTCCGGGAGAACGTCGAGGGCGAGTACTCCGAGATCGGAGGTCGGCTCAACCGGGGCTTCCCCGAGGAGATGGCCGTGCAGGAAGCGGTCTTCACCAGAGCGGGCACCGAGCGCATCCTGCAGTACGCCTTCGACGCCGCTCAGCAGCGGCGCGGACACCTGGTCTC
>NZ_JAFRFW010000809.1:0-5337 GCF_017434145.1 Saccharopolyspora sp.
CCGCCGGAACGCGCGCTGAGCGTGATGCGCGACGGCGGAACCGGCCCGTTCGCCGTGGTCGCGCTGATCGTGGTGATCGGCGTGCAGGCGACCGCGTTCGCGGAGATCGCCGCGTCCGGCCGGTGGGCCGCGGTGGTGCTGGCCTGCGCGGTCGGCCGCGCCGGTTTCGTGCTCTGCTGCCGGCGCGGCATTCCCGCGGCGCGGCCGGAAGGGATGGGAGCGCTCGTCGCGTCCTCGCAGCCGATCGGCACCGTGGTCGCCTGGTGGCTGCTGCTCGCCGCGGCCGCGTTCTGGCTGCCCGGAACCGGGTGGCACGGCCTCGGATGGCTCGGCCCGCTCGCGGTCGTCCTGGCGGCAGCGGCGCTCGCCGCGTTCAGCGCGCACACCCGCCGCAGGTTCGGCGGGATCACCGGCGACGTGCTCGGCGCCGCCGCCGAACTGGGCTGCACCGTCGTGCTCGCGGTGACCGCGCTGGGCTGAGCGGCGCCGATCAACCGCCCGCGACCGAGGCCACGACCTGGATCTCGGCGCCTTCCCGCAGCCGCGAACCCGCCCCGGCGAGCCCGCGGCACTCCTGCCCGTCCAGGTAGAAGTTGACGTAACGGCGCAGCGCGCGGCTCTCGTCCCGCAGCCGCCGCTCCAACGCCGGATGCCGTGCCGCGACCACGTCCAGCGCCCCGTCCAGCGTCGGGTCGCCGTCCAGGTCGAGGTCCAGCCGCGCGACTCCCCCTGCCTTGTCCTGCAACATCCGCGGCAACACCAACGTCACCTGCATCGTGATCACCTCGAGAAGGTTCCGGATCTCTAAGAAGTTCTTTCAGGATGATTTGCGTAGCGGTGCCGGTAGCGGAATCTCAGCGGCTTCCTCGCTGCCCCTTGCCGGTGTGACCGCGCTTTCTGACGTATGCCCCGTCGGCCGCGATCGATCAGGTCGGCGAAACGCCTGCGAGGACTCACAACACCGCCGCGCGCAGCGACATCACGTCCGGCAAGTGGTCCGCCACCCGTTCCCAGCTGTCCCCGTCGTCGGCGCTGGCGAAGACCTCACCGGAACGGGAACCGAAGTACACGCCTGCCGGATCGGCGTCGTCCACGCACAGCGCATCGCGCATCACCGCGGACCAGAACCGCTCCGGCAAGCCCTCGGACAGCGCGGTCCACGAATCACCCGCGTCCTCGCTGCGGTACACGCGGCACCGGCCTTCCGGTGGGTAGCGCGTTGCGTCGGCGGTCAGCGGGAAGCCGTAGATCACGTCCGGCCGGTGCGGGTGCGTCACGATCGGGAACCCGAAGTCGCTGGGCAGGCCGTCGGCGATGGATTGCCAGGACTCGGCCGCGTCATCGCTGCGGTACACGCCGTGGTGGTTCTGCAGGAAATAGCGCTCCGGTTTGGCCGGGTGCTGCGCGACCTTGTGCACGCATTGGCCGAACCGCGGGTATTCGTCCTCCGGGAAGAAGTACGCCCGCACGCCGCGGTTGCTCGCCTCCCAGTTCCCGCCGCCGTCGGTGGTGCGGTAGACGCCGCCGGTGGACATCGCGACCACCACCCGCCGGTGGTCGTGCGGATGCGGCAGCACCGAATGCACGGCCATCCCGCCGAAACCCGGCGTCCAGTGCTCCCGGTCCGGGTTGTCCCACAACCCGCGGACCAGCTCGTAGGTCCGGCCGTGGTCTTCCGAGCGGAACAGCGCGGAGGGTTCGGTGCCCGCGTAGACGACCTCGGGCTGGTCCACCGGCCCGGGCGCGAGCTGCCACACCCGCTCCAGCGCCGCGCCGGTGTCGGCGGGGAACGCGATCGGCGCCGCGTCCGGCTCCTGCCAGCTGGCACCGAGGTCGTCGCTGGTGACCACGCTCGGCCCGTAGTGCGTGCTGGACGCGCCGACCAGCAGCCGCGGCGCGCGCCGCCGGGTGTCCACGGCCACCGCGTAGATCTCGGCCATCGGCAGGTGCGGTCCGGTCACGTCCCAGCCCGATCCGGTGCGCCGCGCCAGCCAAAGCCCCTTGCGGGTTCCGATCATCAGTAGTGCGTTCGGCATGGTTGCTCCCCAGTGAGTGATGTGCCTCACCGGCAAGCTACTCCGCACCCCCGACAACGACCCGGGACGAAAGCAACGGCGCCTCTCCGACCAGCGGAAAGGCGCCGTGCGAAGGGTCCGGGGCCGCTCAGGCGAGCTTGGTCATCCAGCCGTGCTCGTCGGGCTCCGCGCCCTGCTGGATCTTGGTTAGGCGCTCGCGCAGCCGCATCGTGACCGGGCCGGGCTCGCCGTCGGCGATGGTGAACTCGCCTTCCTGGTGCTTGACGTGCCCGACCGGCGTGATCACCGCGGCGGTGCCGCAGGCGAAGACCTCGG
This sequence comes from Saccharopolyspora sp., assembly GCF_017434145.1. Lineage (NCBI taxonomy): Bacteria > Bacillati > Actinomycetota > Actinomycetes > Pseudonocardiales > Pseudonocardiaceae > Saccharopolyspora > Saccharopolyspora sp. The sequence continues at coordinate 2,352 of NZ_JAFRFW010000809.1, forward strand.
TCAGCTCGCCGGAGCGGGCCTTCTTCTCCCACTCGTCGGTGGTGATCCGCCGCTGTTCGACCTGCAAGCCCAGGTCCGCGCCGAGCTCCAGCAGCGACGACCGGGTCACGCCGGGCAGCAGGCTGCCGGACAGCTCCGGGGTGACCAGCCGCGCGCCAGGGCCGGAGCCGAGCACGAAGAACAGGTTCATCCCGCCCATCTCCTCGACCGCGCGGCGCTCCACCGCGTCCAGCCAGACGACCTGGTCGCAGCCGTTTTCCACGGCCTCGGCCTGCGCGGCGAACGAGGCCGCGTAGTTGCCCGCGAACTTCGCGGCGCCGGTGCCGCCGGGCGCGGCCCGCACGTACTCGTGGCTGAGCCACACCGTGACCGGCTTGATCCCGCCCGCGAAGTAGGAACCGGCCGGTGAGGCGATCAGCGCGTAGAGGTATTCACTGGCCAGGCGGTTCACCCCGAGGCTGACCTCGGTGGAGATCATGAACGGCCGCAGGTACAGCGAGCTCTCGCCCGCCTCCGGCACCCACCGCCGGTCGATGGCGACGAGTTCGCGCAGCGAGTCCAGGAACACCTGCTCCGGCAGCTCCGGCATCGCCAGCCGCTGCGCGGAGCGCTGGAAGCGGCGGGCATTGGCCTCCGGGCGGAACGCGGCGACCGAGCCGTCCGGCTGCTGGTACGCCTTCAGGCCCTCGAAGATCGCCTGCGCGTAGTGCAGCACGGTGGTCGCCGGGTCCAGCTCCAGCGAGTGGTACGCCTCGACCTGCGCGTCGTGCCAGCCCCGCTCGGCGGAGTAGCGCACGGTCGCCATGTGGTCGGTGAAGAACTTCCCGAAACCCGGGTTAGCCAGTACCTCGGCCCGTTGCCCGTCGGTGGCCGGACGCGAACTGGGGAACCGGGAAAACGAGAGGTCTTCGCTCATGGCGCAACCGTATCGCGCGCCTGCGAGCAGTGGATACCGGGACTGCAGCGGTCGGGCCTCCGAGTTTTCCCGCAGCAGCAGCAGAGTTTCCTGGCCCGGGAACGGACCGCGATCGGACGTGCCGCCCCGGTGGCGAATCGATCCGCGGCGGTGCCGCAGAACTGTCCGGAAGAATCCGCGCCAACCCTTCACGGCGACGCTCTATGATGTCGGCATGACCCATCAGAACGACGTGCCCGCGACGACCGGGCCGACGACGGTGCAGCAGGACGCGCTGGCCGCCGCGCTCGGACTGCTGATGCCGTTGGGCGGCGGGCTCCTGGTGCTGTGGGGCTACGCGTGGCTGGGAGTGTTCGGCGCGGTCGTCGGCGTGGCGGCCGTCGCGTTCTGGGGTTTCTGGTGGTACGGCAAGCACCACTCGTTCTTCCCGAAGGATCTGCGCGGCGGCAGCGTCGGCGGGATCGCCGCGCTCACGGCGCTGTTCGGGTTGTTCTTCTTCCTCGCGCTGTAACTGTCACCCGTACGTCGCGGTGAAACCGGACCCGCGATGGAATCGCCGACCGGCTCCGATCACCGCACGAGTTCGGCGGGCAGCGTGGGCAGCGGCCAGGACGGGTCGGGCCGGGCGTCGCAATAGCTGCCGTCGAACGGGAACCGGCCCGCTTCGGCGAGTCCCGCCATCCGCTCCCCTTCGGAGCGCAACCGGCGCAGGTGCGCCTCGTCGATGCGGCCTGCGGCCAGCGCGGGCGCCAGCTCGTCCTCGTCCTTCCACGCCCAGCGGCCGCCGGGGAAGACCTCCAGGTCCAGCACCCCGTCCACGCGGTCCACACCGGTGTCGTCCCGGCCCAGCGGGACCTCCAGGTTCACGTACCAGTTGCGGAACTCCCCGTCCGGCTCGAAGAACCACCACACCGACGACCAGTGCCACGCGGAGACCATCCGCAGCGTGGGCGTGCCGTGCCAGACCGACAGCGCTGGGACGCGCACGCCGGAGAACCGCTCGTGCATCGGCAGCTCCCGGGGTTTGCGCCCGTCCGGCGAGGTCGTGATGCGGATCGGGGTGCCCGCGGGAACCCAGCACAGCGTCCGGTCCGGCGCGTCCTCGACTACCCGCGCGGGGTGCACGGTCCCGAGCGACCCGTCGAGGCGCCAGAAGCGGTAGAGGATCTCCGCGCCGGGCGGCCACTCCGCCTGCGCGATGCCGGACTTCCCGCGTTCCGGACTGCCTTCGAGCATTCGTCATCTCCAGCGCCGTGCGATCGGGCCCGCGGCCAGCGGACCCGCGATGACCACCACCAACGTTGCGAGCATGGCATGGATCGACATGCTCATGGCCAGGATCACCGCCAATCCCATGCCGAGGCAGGCCGAGCGCATCCGCCACACCTGCTCGCTCGCCAGCAGCACCCGGGCCGCGGCGTTGGCCAGCGCATGGTGCACCAGCAGGCAGCACGCCGCGAACGCCATCGCCGCCGCTGGCTGCACCAGCACCGACACCGCCGCGGCGAGCAGCCCGCAGCCCAGGTCCAGCAGGTAGGGCGTGCCGTAGCGGCCGTCGCGGGCCAGCACCCGCGGCAGGTCGCCTTCGCGTTGCACCGACAGCGCGGTGGAACGCAGCGATTCCAACAGCGCCAGCAGCACCGGCAGCATCGCGAGGCCGGCGCCGAGCCCGACCGGTCGCCGCAGGTCACTCGCACCCGCGGCGTCCAGCGCGTCCAGCAGCGGCCGGTCCGAAAGCGCCAGCCGCGCGGGGCCGAGCTGGTGCAGCAGCGCCAAGGCCAGCACGCACATCAGCACCGCGGCAACGATCAACGCCGCCGACGTCCCCCATCGGACGACGACGCCGCGTTGCCGGTCCCGGTCCTCCGAGGGTGCGGTGAGGCGCTCGAATCCGAGGAAGCCGAAGAACAGCAACGCGGCCGCTCCGGTGATCCCGATACCGGCGTCGCCCTGCGGCATCCCGGCCGCGGGCGCGGCGGCCGGCTCGATCGCGAAGCAGGCCGCGATCACCACACCGAGCACGGCGCAGGTGAGCCCGAGCCACAGCCACGCCGCAGTGCCGCGGATGCG
>NZ_JAFRFW010000810.1:0-2232 GCF_017434145.1 Saccharopolyspora sp.
CCGTGCTGCGCGCGGGCGGTGAGCAGCGCTTGCCGCATCTCCTCGCCGAGACCGCCTGCTTCGTTGGAGGCGACACCGTCCACGCCCAGCCCCACGTGGACCCCGGCGTCGAGCATCGCGCGCAACGGTGCGACACCGGCGCCGAGGCGGCCGTTCGAGCTCGGGCAGTGCGCCGAGCCGGTGCGTGTCTCGGCCAGTCGCGCGACAGCCTCGTCGGCGAGGTGCACGGTGTGCGCGAGCCACACGTCCGGCCCGATCCAGCCGAGCTCGTCGGCGTGCTCCGCGGGCGTGCGGCCGAATTCGGCGAGGCATTGCCGCTGCTCATCGACGGTTTCCGCGAGGTGGGTGTGCAGCCGCACGCCGCGCGATCGCGCCAGCTCGGCGCTGCGGCGCATCAGCTCGGTGCTCACCGTGAACGGGGAGCACGGCCCCACGGCGACCCGGATCTGCGCGTCCGCCGCCGGATCGTGGAACCGGGCGATCGCCTCGTCGGTCCCGGCGAGTGCGTTGTCGACGTCCTCCACCAGGGAATCCGGCGGCAGTCCGCCGTGCGACGCACCGCGGTCCATCGAGCCGCGGACCGCGTGCAGCCGCAGCCCGACCCGCCGGGCGGCCGAGACGACGGCGCCGAACACGTCGCCGCCTGCTGCCGGGAACACGTAGTGGTGGTCGGCCACTGTTGTCGCACCGGACAGCGCCAGCTGCGCCAAACCGGCGGAGGCGGCCGCGTGCACGACCTCTTCGTCCAGCCCCGCCCACACCGGATACAGCCGGGTCAGCCACTCGAACAGCGTGGAATCCGCGGCGTACCCGCGGGTCGCCCACTGGTAGAGGTGGTGGTGCGTGTTGACCAGGCCCGGTGTGATCAGGCACCCGCTGACGTCGATCCGCCGCCCGCCGGACTCCGGGCTGCCCGACCCGACCGCGGCGATCCGGTCGCCGTCGAGCACCACGTGCCCTTCCGCGTGCTCCGGACCGTCCACAGTGGCCACCGAAGCGCCGTGCAGCACCAGCCGTTGCGGTCGCTCAGCCATGGGCGGCCTTCCGCTCGGCGGCCAGCCGCACCGCATCCATGATCTTCTCGTAGCCGGTGCAGCGGCAGAGATTGCCCGCCAGCGCCTCCCGGATCTCCGCATCCGACGGCGCAGCCCGGTGCGACAGCAGATCATCGGCCTGCACCAGCAACCCCGGCGTGCAGAACCCGCACTGCACGGCACCGGCATCGAGGAACGCCTGCTGCACCTCGCCGAGCCGCTCGCCGTCGGCGAGCCCTTCCACCGTGCGGACCTCGCGGCCGTGGGCCTGACCGGCCGCGACCAGGCAGGCGCCCGCGGTGACGCCGTCCAGGCTCACCGTGCACGAACCGCATTCGCCCTGCTCGCAAGCGTTCTTCGAGCCCGCGAGGCCCAGCCGTTCGCGCAGCACGTAGAGCAGGCTTTCGCCTTCCCACACATCGTCGGCCGTGTGCGGGCGGCCGTTCACGGTGAGCTTCAGGCGCATTGCGACCTCCCGGTGCGGTAGTCCTGCCAAACCCTGCGCAGCGTGCGCCGCGCCAGCACGCCGACCGCGTGCCTGCGGTAGTCGGCGGTGCCGCGCACGTCATCGATCGGCCGGGTCGCCGCGGACACGAGCTCGCCGAAGCGCTGCGCGGTCCGCTCGGGGAGTTCACCGGCGTCCCAGTCCAGCTCCGCGGCCAGGAAGTCCTCGGCCTCGGTCGCGCGGAACGGCGTCGGCCCGGCCGACCCGACGCCGGTGCCCACCCGCTGCGACTCTGGGTGCAGCGAGACCGCGAACGTGCACACCGCGATCACCATCGCGTTGCGGGTGCCCACCTTCGCGAACTGCTGCGGGCCGGAAGCGGGGGAGACGTGCACGGCGGCGATCAGCTCGTCCGCGGCCAGCGCGGTGCGCTTGACGCCGGTGAAGAACTCCGTGATCGGGATCGTGCGACTGCCGCGCACCGACTCCACCTCGACCAGCGCGTCCGAGGTCAGCAGCGGTGGATGGCCGTCCCCGGCCGGTGAGCCCGACCCGAGGTTGCCGCCGAGCGTGCCGCGGTTGCGGATCTGCGGCGAACCGACGGTGCGGGCGGCCATCGCCAGCCCCGGCAGCCGGTCGCCGAGCTCGTCGATCAGCCGGGTGTAGGGCAGGCCGGCGCCGATCCGCAGCCGCCCCGCCGACTCCGACCAGTCGGCGAGCTCGCCGATGCCGGTCAGGTCCAGCAGCGCGTCC
>NZ_JAFRFW010000811.1:0-2936 GCF_017434145.1 Saccharopolyspora sp.
GAGTCGGCGCGGCCACCTCGTCCAGGAAATCCCGCACGCTCGCGTCGAGATCGGTCAACTCAGCCCCACGACCTGGCCGTGCTCGTCGATGTCGATCTGCTCGGCCGCCGGATGCGAACCGAGCCCGGGCATCGTGCGCATGTCCCCGCAGATCGGGTACACGAATCCGGCGCCGACCGAGGCCCGGACCTCCCGCACCGGCAGCGTCCAGCCGGTCGGGGCGCCCAGCAGCGTCGGGTCCGAACTCAGCGACAGGTGCGTCTTGGCGATGCACACCGGCAAGGTGCCGAACCCGTTCGCCTCGTAGTCCCGCAACGAGCGGGCCGCGGCCGGTGTGTAGCTGACGCCGTCCGCCCCGTACACCCGGCGGGCGATCACGTCGATCTTCTCCCGCAGGCTCGCCGAATCCGGGTAGAGCGGCTCGAAGCTGCTGGGCTCCTCGGCGGCCTCCACCACCGCCTCGGCCAGGTCCTTCGCGCCCTTCCCGCCGTCGAGGAAGTGGCTGCTGATCGCGACGCGGGCACCCGCGGCTTCGGCGACCTCCCGGATCGCGGCGTGCTCCGAGGGGTGGTCGCTGGGGAAGGCGTTCACCGCCACCACCGGCGAGACCCCGTGCATCCGGATGTTCTCGATCTGCTTGCGCAGGTTGGCCGCCCCGGCCAGCACGTCGTCCGGGTTCTCCGCGAGCAGTTCCGGCGGCAGCGGCCGGCCCGCGACGATCCGGTAGTTGCCGGAGTGCGCCTTCAACGCCCGCACCGTGGCCACCAGCACCGCCGCGTCCGGGCGCAGGCCGGAAGCCCGGCACTTGATGTTGAAGAACCGCTCCGCGCCCATGTCCGCGCCGAACCCGGCCTCGGTCACCACGTAGTCGGCGCAGCGCATCGCGATCCGGTCGGCCACCACCGAGGAGTTGCCGTGCGCGATGTTGCCGAACGGTCCCGCGTGCACGAACACCGGAGTGTTCTCCGTGGTCTGCATCAGGTTCGGCATGATCGCCTCGCGCATCAGCACCGTCATCGCCCCGGCCGCGCGCAGCTGCTCGGCGGTGACCGGGGTTCCCTCGGCGGTGTAGGCGACGACGATGTGGCCCAGCCTGCGCCGCATGTCGTGCAGCGAGTTCGACAGCGCGAGCACCGCCATCACCTCGCTGGCCGCGGTGATGTCGAACCCGGTCTGCCGCGGCGTGCCGTCCGCGCTCCCGCCCAGCCCGGTCACGATCGAGCGCAGGTCCCGGTCGTTGACGTCGAGCACTCGCCGCCAGGTGATCCGGTGCGGGTCGATGCCCAGCTCGTTGCCCCGGTGCAGGTGGTTGTCCAGCATCGCGGAGAGCAGGTTGTGCGCGGCGGTGACCGCGTGCATGTCGCCGGTCAGGTGCAGGTTCAGCGACTCCATCGGCACCACTTGGCTGTAGCCGCCGCCGGCGGCGCCGCCCTTGATGCCGAACGTGGGGCCCATCGACGGCTGGCGAACCGCCACCGCCGAGTTGTGCCCCAGGTACCGCAGCCCCTGCCCGAGTCCCACGGTGGTGGTCGTCTTGCCCTCGCCGAGCGGTGTCGGGGTGACCGCGGAGACGACCACGTAGCGGGCGGGCGGTCGGTCGGCGAGTTCCTCGGCCGCGTCCAGCGACACCTTCGCCACCTGGCTGCCGTACGGTTCCAGCAGGTGCGGGCCGAGTCCGAGCTGCGCTGCCACCTCGTCGATCGGACGCAGCGTGCTCGCGCGGGAGATGTCCAGATCGGACGGAATGCTCATGCGGGAACCTCCTGGATCCGGGCGAGCGCCGCATCGCGCCACTGGGCGGTCCGGGTGATTTCGTTGAACGTGTACAGGTGCCAGCCCGCGATCCCCGGTGCGGGTTCGTCCAGGTACGGCCACAGGCCGTCCACGAGGGAGTCCGGGTTGTAGGGCGCCAGCAGTTTGCTGACCATGCCGTGCTGCTTGCGCAGGAACCGCAGCGACTCGCCGAGCCCGATCTTCATCGACACCCGAAGCAGCTTGGTCACGTCCACCGCTCCCGGGAGTCCGATGTGGATCGGAAGCAGCACGCCGCGGGCGCGGACCTCGCCGAGCCAGGCCGCGATGCGCTGCGGGTCGTAGCAGATCTGCGAGACCGCGTAGTCGGCGTAACCGGCCTTGTCGGTCATGGCCCGCACGGTGGCCTCGTCGGACAGGAAGGCGTGCCGCTCCGGGTAGCCGCTGATGCCGACCCGCCCCGGCCTGCGGCCGAGCTCGTCCATCCTGCGCAGCAGCGCCAGCGCGTCCGGGAATTCCCCGGCGGGCGCCGGGGAGTCACCCGCGATCACGAACACCTCGCCGCTGCCCAGCGCCTCCGCCCGGTCCAGCAGGCCGGACAAGTGCGCGGAGTCCTTGATGGACCGGGCCGCCAGGTGCGGCACGACCCGCATCCCCACCGCGGCCAGTTGCGCCCCGGTGGCCAGCGTCGCCTCGGGACCCTTGGCCGCCGAGGACGTGACCGTGACCGTGGTGCCCGCGGGCAGCTGCTCGCAGCGCTGCACCGCTCCGCGCACCGGCAGCACCTCGAACCGGGCGCTGCACAGCAATTCCTCGAGTCGCTGGAATCCGGTGTCCATGATGGCCCGCCCAGCTACGCCGTGGCCGCGCGCTGCGCGGTCTTCGGGATGTCCTTCTGCGGGTCCAGGAAGGGCTTTTCGACCACCTCGGCCTGCTGCGGGCCGTGCTGGGTGTGCACCACGAGCTCGGTGCCGAACTCCTGGTAGGCCACCGGGACCATGGCGAAGCCGATGTTGCCCTCCACCCGCGGCGAGTGGCAGGCCGAGGTGACCTCGCCGATGCGCAGCCCGTGCGGGTCGTGCACGTCGAACGGCTCGATCATGTTGCCGTCGTTGAACGAACCGATCGAGGGCCCGCCGATCCGCACGCCGACCAGTTTGCGGGCCACCCCTTCGGACTTGATC
>NZ_JAFRFW010000812.1:0-3261 GCF_017434145.1 Saccharopolyspora sp.
AGATCCACGGCTGTCAGAGTCCCTGATTCCGCATCACCGATATACCAGTGGGCCATCGGAATCCGCCAGCACCGGATCGACGGGTCGGCGGTGTGCGCGAAGACCACGTCCAGCGGGCCCACCCAGGCGGGAACCCGCTCCCCCACGAAAACCGGGACCGGGCAGGACGGGCCGGTCAGCGCCGCCAGCAGCTCGCACACCGCCGGTCCGACACCGGGACGGGCGGCCAGCACCAGCGACCGCGGACGCTCATCGGCGATGTCGTCCAAGCCGGCCACCGCTTCGGCCGCCGCGCGCACCTGCGCGCCGGCCAGCGCGGCCGAGCGCAGCAGTCCGCGCGCATCCGCCGCCGCGATCCGGTCCGGGTCGTCGAACAGGCTGTCGTCGAGCACCGGGGGTCACCTCTCCCCGGGACTGCCCGCGTCCCCGGAACCGCCCGCGTCGGGGCCGCCAACGGCCTCCTCCAGCAGCAGCACCGGGATCCCGTCCCGCACCGGAAAACCGCGACCGCATTCGCTGCAGGTCAGGTAGTCCGCCTGCGCGTCACCGGCCGAACCGGCGCGCAACGCACCGCCCTCGCCCGGGCAGGCCAGGATCTCCAGCAACTTCGGTTCCAGGTCCACGGCCACTTTCCCTCCCAAGATCGCACCCGCTGCGGCGGCGCTCAGCCCCGCACCACCGCGAGCACCTCGTCGCGCAACGCGGCCACCGCCGCGGCGTCCGGTGCCTCCACGTTCAGCCGCAGCAGCGGCTCGGTGTTCGAGGGACGCAGGTTGAACCAGGCACCGTCCGCCAGCTCCACGGTAAGCCCGTCCAGTTCGTCGATTCGAGCTCCGTTGCGATCCCGGTAGGTCTCGGCGACCGCCCGCAGCCTGCCGTCCGGGTCCTGGACCGTCGAATTGATCTCACCGGAGGCCGCGTAGCGGGAGTAGTCGGCCATCAGCGCCGACAGCGGACCGTCCTGCCCGCCGAGCGCGGCCAGCACGTGCAGCGCGGCCAGCATCCCGGAGTCGGCCTTCCAGAACTCGCGGAAGTAGTAGTGCGCGGAGTGCTCGCCGCCGAAGATCGCACCGGTCTCGGCCATGGTCTGCTTGATGAACGAGTGCCCCACCCGGGTGCGCATCGGCTCGCCGCCGTGCTCGGCGACGATCTCCGGCACCGCGTTCGAGGTGATCAGGTTGTGGATCACCGTCGCGCCCGGCTCCTTGGCCAGCTCGCGCACCGCGACCAGCGCGGTGATCGCGCTCGGCGCGACCGGGTCGGCGTTCTCGTCGACCACGAAGCAGCGGTCGGCGTCCCCGTCGAAGGCCAGCCCGGCGTCCGCGCCCACCTCGCGCACCTTCGCCTGCAGGTCCACCAGGTTCGCCGGGTCCAGCGGGTTCGCCTCGTGGTTCGGGAACGTGCCGTCCAGCTCGAAGTACAGCGGCACGACCTCGATCGGCAGGTCCTCGAACACGGTCGGCACGGTGTGCCCGGCCATCCCGTTGCCCGCGTCGACCACGATCTTCAGCGGACGCACGCCGCGCAGGTCCACCAGCTCGCGCAGGAAGTTCGCGTAGTCGGCGACCATGCCGCGCTCGGTGGCGCTGCCCTTGGCGCCGAGGAACTCCGGCACGCCGTGCGCGACCAGCTCCTGGATCTCGGACAGCCCGCTGTCCTGCCCGACCGGCGCCGCGCCCGAGCGGCACAGCTTGATGCCGTTGTAGCGGGCCGGGTTGTGGCTGGCGGTGAACATCGCGCCCGGCAGCTCCAGCGTGCCGGAGGCGAAGTAGAGCAGGTCCGTGCTCGCCAGCCCGATCGAGATCACGTCCACGCCCTGGCCGGTGACGCCCTCGGCGAAGGCGGCGGCCAGCCGGGGCGACGATTCGCGCATGTCGTGGCCCACGATCACGGCTGGTCCGCCGACGAGCCTGGTGAAAGCCGCGCCGATCTCGCGCACCGAGTCGGCGTCCAGCTGCTCGTCCACCACCCCGCGGATGTCGTACGCCTTGACGATCTCCGACAGGTCCCGCACGCGGCACACCCCTACGTAGTCCGACCAACCTCGCTTGCGCTGCAGAGCCTACCGGCGATCGGTGATCTTGAAAGGGGTCGGCGAGCCGTTCGGGCCGGGTGTGGGTGAATCACTCGTCCCGGGGGTCCGGCAGCGCCCGCAGGTGGCCGCGGCGGCCGTCACCGACGGTGAAGTCCGGCGGGTCGCAATCGCGGCCGGCTTCCCGGACCGCCTCGGCCAGCGCGGTCAGGTCGTCGGCGGAGGCTTCCGGCATGCCGAACTCGCCCTCGTGCCGCACGACCTCCCAGCCCTTCGGCACGGTCAGCTTCAGCGCGTGGTCTTCGCAGAGGTCGTAGCTGTGCGGTTCGGCATAGGTGGCCAGTGGTCCGACCACGGCGGTGGAGTCCGCATAGGCATAGGTGAGCGTCGCAACGGCCGGGTTGGTACACCCGGTCCGCGAGCACCGCCTCACGCTCCGCACGACCCGCACGATAGCGCCCTCGGTCCAGTGCGTGCCGCAGGCACGCGGAATCGTCTCGCGCCGCGGGCCCTTTCAAGGCTGTTCGCCCGGCGTTCGCCCAGGTGAGCGGGTTTGTTCGCGGTGCGCTGAACACCTCGGTGGGCGCTGCGGTCACCGACCGTGGCGCGACAGGCGCCCGAACGGGCATCCCCGCCGCGGGGCGGAGGGCGTACCCTCAGCCCGTGGTGACCGCACGTGGACATCGGCGCCGGACGCTAGCCCGGCGGGACCGTCGAGGCCGCGGACTGCGCGGCCCCCTGTACCCATCGTCGGTCCCCGTCGCGCGCAGCCGCTCCGAGCGGTTCGACGCGCTGGTGCTGGAGGCGCTGGAGCCGATCGAGCAGCGTTGGCACGCCGAGCTGACCGAGCTCGACGTGGCGGTGGATGAGGTTCCGGAAGTCAAGGCCACCGCTCCGGAGAAGATCGTCTGGGACGACGACGTGGTGGTCGACGCGAACGTGCCGCTGGCCCGGCTGGTGCCGTCCGGGGTGGATCGCCGCGGGCTGCCCACCCGGGCGCGGATCGTGCTGTACCGGCGACCGCTGGAGGCGCGCGCCCGGGACGGGCAGGACATGGCCGACCTGCTGCACGACGTGCTGATCGAGCAGGTGGCGACCTACCTGGGCCTGGACCCCGACGTGATCGAGGGCCAGTAGCCGCTTCCCCGCGGCCGGGGCCCGCTCGCGGCCGGAAAGGGGTGCACGGACGGCTGGTCCGATCTGTTCGGACGAGCAGAACGTCCACTCAC
>NZ_JAFRFW010000813.1:0-1947 GCF_017434145.1 Saccharopolyspora sp.
AGCACGTCCAGCTCCAGGCGCCGCCGGGTCGCCGCGGCGAGCGCGCGTTCGCGCCGCCAGCCGCGCTCGGGATCTTCCTCGTCGACGAAGTGATCCAGCTGCGGCTCGGCCACCACCCGGTACGGATTGAGGATGCCCGGCTGGGCGTTAAGCAGGTTGATCGGGCGCGCGTACGGCCGCAGCTCGGGCAACTTGCACAGTTCCGCCAGCGGCCCGGACGGGTCCAGCAGCGTCCAGTGCGCCCCGGCGCGCAACGTCTTGTAGACGAGTCCGCCGCCGAGGAACGACTTGCCGCCACCGAGTCCGGCGACCATGGCCGTGAGCCCGGATGCGTCGCGGATCTCCTGCGCCATCCACGGGTCCCACGCCACCGGCCGCCGAGTCGCGGTGCAGGTCTCACCGAGCATCACGCCGCGCCGGTCACCGACCTCCGCGGTCGCCTGCGGCACCGCCGCGGCCGCCCACACCACCGAACCGCGGCGCAGGTAGGCGCCGGAGGCCAGCTGCTCGCCCGGGATGAACTCGCGGGCCATCGCGTACTGCGCCTCGGGGTGCTCGATGGCGACCTTCGGCTTGTACAGGTCCAGGATCTGCTGGGCCAGCTTGAGCGCGTCGCGCTCGGTCGGGCCGGAGACCGCCAGCCGCCACCACGAGCGCACGCGGGTGGCGAGCGCGGTGAAACCGGTGGTCATCTCGTCGTCGATCTCCAGCACCCGGCCCGCCTGGCGGGACAGCGAGGTCGGCGGCTCCAGGCCGTGTTCCTCGGTGTAGTGGCGAACCTGCGAACGCACCTTGTTCATCTGACGCTGCAGCTCGCCGCCGACGTCCTCCGGGCGGCGCACGTAGATCCGCGCGGACCACTCCACCGGGGCGGGCAGCCGGTCGGAGTGCTGCAACCACGGGTCGTCGACCTCCGGGACCTGCAGGCCGTGCGTCTGGCCCACGGTCAGCACCGCGACGTGCCTGCTGACACCGGCGTTGGAACCGGTGCGGCCGCGCACCGTGGCGGTCGGCGCGTACGGCTCCTGGTGCAGGTCGGCCGCATCGGTGAACGAGGCCAGGTCCTCCGGCTCCCACGCCGCGCCGGGCACCGCGGGCATGTTGCGCGGCGCGGGCAGGCCCAGCGAGCAGGACCGGTGCATCAGCCAGGACATCTCCTCGGCGGTGACCGGGCGGCCGTCCAGCCCGGCGGATCCGATCACCTGGTCCAGGTGCTCGATCTCGCTGTCCAGGGCGACGAGTTCGGCGTCCACGGCCTCCGGGAACACCCTGCGCAGCAGCGGCGCGGCGCGCTCGACCGCGCGGTCCACCACGTTGCGGGTCTGCACCTGGACGCCGAGGTAGACCTCCTTCTCGGCCATCGACCGGCCCATCAGCTGCTGCTGCTCGCCGACCATGTAGTCGTCGAAGCTCAGCGCACCCGGGCTGTCCGGCAGCGCACCGCGGGCGTTGTGCACGTGCGCCTCGGCCCACATCCGGATCGGGTACGGGCGGCTGGTGACCCGCAGGTGCATCCAGCGGCCCTGCAGCTCCGCGTACTGCCCGGCGATCGCCGCGATCAGGTCCTGGCGCTGCGAGTCCGAGCGGAACGACCAGCGCTGCGAGGACAACCGGTACCAGGCGAACACGTCCTGCCCGGTGCGCAGCAGGTGCCCGTCGATGGAGCGGGCGGCGATCGACGGTGTGTAGCTGGGCAGGCTCTGCTCGTCGGGCAGCCTGCGGTCCTTGCGCTTGCCCTTCGATCCGGCGCCCTTCGCCCCCGCGCCGCGGGCGCGCTGGGGCGTGCCGGGAACCTGAGCCTGGCGCTCACCGCCGCGACGGCGACCGAACACCGCGAACCTCCTTGCTACGCGCTCGCCCGCGGGTGGGCCTGCCTTGGCCCGCGGACCTCCTGGGGCGGCGGACGGGCTGCTGCCCCGTCCCGGTGCTGCGCTGGGATCGGGCGGG
>NZ_JAFRFW010000814.1:0-1518 GCF_017434145.1 Saccharopolyspora sp.
GCGCGGGAGCACAAGCCGCCGTCGCGCTCAACCACCACCTGCTGGCCGCCGATGTCGATCACGCCGTCGCGCGGCATCGTGCTTCCGGTGGGCGAGTGGGATCGTCCTAAAAGGACGTAACGATGCTTCGCGGTGGGAGCGTCCTCGCGGTCATCCGATGATCGCGGCGCTGGATCCGGCCGCAGTGGTCACTCGCCCGAGGAAGCCGCGGATGTATCCGGCGACGGTGTCGAGGTCGCTCTCGAGCGCGAAGTGGCCGGCATCGAGCAGGTGGATCTCGGCGTCGGGCAGGTCGGCGGCGAACGCGCGTGCGCCTTCGGGACCGAAGATCTCGTCGTTGGCGCCCCACACCGCGAGCAGCGGCACCTGGCTCGTCCGGAAGTATTCCTGCACGCGCGGGTAGAGCTCGACGTTGGTGGTGTAGTCGCGGAACAGGCGCAGTTGGATCGCGTCGTTGCCCGGCCGCTGGAGCAGGGCGTGGTCGTGCAGCCACGTGTCCGGGCTGACCAGGCCGGGATCCGGCACGCCGTGCAGGTACTGCCAGCGGATGGCGTCGAGCTCGAGGGCGCTGCGCAGGGCCGTCTCGTTCGCTGGGCCGGGATCGGCCGCGTAGGCCCAGATCGGTGCCCAGAAGGACGGCACGAAGCCGGCTTCGTAGGCGTTGCCGCTCTGGCTGATGATCGCGGTGATCCGGTTCGGGTGGCGCAGTGCGAGCCGCCAGCCGATGGGAGCGCCGTAGTCCTGCACGTAGATCGCGAAGTCCCGCACGCCCAGCTCGTCGAGCAAACCGTCGGTGATGGTGCTCAGCGCCTCGAAGCTGTAGTCGAACTCGTCGGCCGGCGGCGCGTCCGACCGGCCGAACCCCAGGTGGTCCGGGGCGATGACGTGGTAGCGGTCGGCCAGCTCCGGGATCAGCAGGCGGAACATGTGCGAGCTGGTCGGATAGCCGTGCAGCAGGAGCACGGTCGGTGCTTCGGGCGGGCCGGCTTCGCGGTAGAAGATCCGGTGGCCGTCGACGGACGCGGTCCGGTGGTGCACTGCGATCATGGCTAACCCCTATCAGTGATTTATTTGGTTAGGCTCGGCTGCCGGAGACGCTAGGGGCCGCGTGCTAACCTGTCAACTCGTCGTGAATTGGTTAGGTCGGAGTCGAATGGTCGATGACCCGGAACTGCTGCTGGCGCTGCTCAACAGCCGGCCGGTGCTTGACGGCTCCGAACGGGACGAGCTGGGTGATGAGCGCAGCGGTCGTGCGTGGGCTGCCGCCCACGGCGGTGCCGGGACCGCCGGTGAGCTGCGTCGGCTGCGGGCGGTCCGAGAAGAGCTCACCGAGGTGGTGCTCGGGAAGCGGGCTCCGTCGGTGCTGGCCCACGCGCTCGAAGGCGTGCACCAGCGGCCGGTGCTCGACGACGACGGACTGAGCTGGGAGCTGGCCACCGGCGCCGACGCGTTGCTGCCCGCGCGCGCCGTGTTGGCGTGGGCGTGGGCCGCCGAGCACCTACCGGGCCGCTTGCGTCC
>NZ_JAFRFW010000815.1:0-2504 GCF_017434145.1 Saccharopolyspora sp.
GGGCCGCTGTCGTGTCCGCCGACGTCGTGACCGGCCACCAGGAGCCCGACACCCACGAGCATGAAGGCGACGAGCGCGGCGACCTTGACGATGGCGAACCAGAACTCCATCTCGCCGAACAGCTTCACCGAGACCATGTTCAGCGCGAGCACGATCGCCAGCGCGATCAGCGCGAGCACCCACTGCGGCACCGGGGTGAACAGCGCCCAGTAGTGCGCGTAGAGCGCGATGGCGGTGATGTCGGCGATGCCGGTGGTCGACCAGTTCAGGAAGTGCATCCACCCGGCGGTGTAGGCGCCCTTCTCGCCCATGAACTCCCGCGAGTAGGACACGAAGGCGCCCGACGACGGCCGGTACAGGATCAGTTCGCCGAGCGAGCGCACCACGAAGAATGCGAACACCCCGCACACCGCGTAGGCCAGCGCCAACGCGGGCCCGGCCTGCGCGAGCCGCCCACCTGCGCCGAGGAACAGCCCGGTTCCCATCGCGCCGCCGATCGCGATCATGTTGATGTGCCGGGCCTTCAGCGATTTGCGGTATCCGGCGTCGCCGGCGTCGGCCGGTCGTTCACCACCGGGCTCGTTCGCCTGGAGAGTCGATTCGCTCACTATGTCCGGAATTCCCGTCTGTTCTGCCCGCGCGTCGCTGCGCGGTTGTAGCCCGGCACCCTGGGACTCACCGGTCGATTCCGGGCATAGCAGGCTGTTCGCCGATATGCGCGGAGTCGCCGCTGCGCCAGGGCGCTTGCACGTACGAAGGTCGCCGACGCCACCGCGTCCGGCGCACGGAACGGAATGGTGCTGCGCACACGCTCCGCTGTCAAGATCCACTGCGGATCGCCCGAAATGCGCAGCGGATCAGCTGCGCAAAGTAGTAAAACTCGCAGATCAGGTGTGGTCCAATGCCCGGATCGCCACCGAGCCCGCAGGTCACCGCACGATCAGCACCCTCGGTGCGGGATTTCCCTATCGCCGGGCGGGAATCCGGAGGCGCCGCGGAACCAGGCACTGCGTCCGATTCCGGACGCCCCCGGAAATCTCCCGGAAACGAGAATTCATCCGGCGAAGCAGTGCCGCCGCCGGAACGTTACGAGCGCTCGAACCGGCCGCCCCGGATGCCGCCCAGGAACGACGACCACGCCGAGGGGCTGACGAGCAGGTAGCCGCCGTCGGGGTCCTTGGAGTCGCGGGCGGCGACGGAGTGGTCGATGGGGGCGATCTCGACGCAGTTGCCATAGTTGGTGCTGTAGCGGCTCTTGCGCCAAGACAAGCCGGAGAGGTCGGGATGTGCCACGAAGTGCTCCTTGCCGGTCTTCACGCCAACTCGTCGGCGATACTTGCCACGAACTCTAGAGAGGCGGGTTCCGGCAGGGCAACGTCGTGCAGGCTCCGCAAGCACTCCCGCGCTCCTGCAACGTGTTCCGGCTCCTCCAAGAACGCGCTGCTCCAACGATTTTCGAGGTAGACGAGCGCTGGGTGATCCCGGAACTCCAACAAGACGAACGGACCTTCCAGCCCTGCATGCACCCCGGCTGAAGTAGGCAGCACTCGAACTTCGACGTTGCTCCGTCCTCCGACAGTGATCAGATGTCGCAGCTGCCGGTACATGAGCCCGGCCGTACCCACCGGACGCCTCAACAGAGCCTCTTCGAGCAAGAACTCAAACTGCGGGTCTCTCGGCGCATGCAGGACGGTCTGCCGGGACATTCGCGCTCCGACGAGTGCGTCGACCTGAGCAGGCGTCAGGCCGTCGTCCGTTCCCTCGGAGATCGCCGCCGCGTACTCCGATGTCTGGAGCAGACCCGGGATCACGAGCGACTCATAGTTGTGGATCGCCGTGGCGTCTTTCTCGAACCGGATCAAGTCCTGCCACATCTGCGGCAACCGGCCGTCCCGCACTTGCCACCAGTTCCGGTCGGCACCGCTGCGCACCAGCGCCAGGATCTCGGCCCGCCGCTGCCACGGTACGTGGTACAACCCGAGCAACGCCGAGACATCGTCGGCGTAGAGCCCGCGCTGGCCGGTCTCCATGCGGCTCAGCTTGCTCATCGATATGCCGAGCGCGCTCGCGACCTCCTCCGCGGACAGCCCGCTGCGCAGCCGTAGTTCTTTGAGCTCGCTGGAAACCCGTCGGACCCGCACCGGAATTCCGTTGCGCCGCACCATATTTCTCCCCCGCATGATTCTCGCTTGAGATCTTGAGAGAAGAGTGGCTGGTTGCCCACGGGGCACGCCAGCTTGATCACTCGAAAGTAGCGTTACATGCCCCCGGGGCGACTCCGGAAAGTGCGGCACACCAACGAAAACCGGCTTTCGGGAGGCACGAGTGGCAACCTGGCAGACCCCCGCCGACGATCCGGCCGCGGCGATCACGATCGAACTCCACCCGCGCAGAATCACCCTCACCCAGGGCGAAACCGAACTGGTCGTCACCCAGAACCAGCTCTCGGACATCGCCGACAAGCTCTACTTCCTGGACCTGACCTTCCAGAACGACGCCGAAAC
>NZ_JAFRFW010000816.1:0-2161 GCF_017434145.1 Saccharopolyspora sp.
GACTCCGAACGGTCGCCGGACCGCAACGGCGACGGCGATACGGGCCGCGACGGCGACCGGCAGGACAACAGCGGCGACCGGCAGGAAACCAGCGACAAGCCGGAAACCCCGATGTCCGCGGACGAGATCCGCGAAGCGCTGCCGGAGTACATCCGCGACGGCCAATCGCTCGGCCCGCTCACCCCGAGCGGCGCGACCCGCAGGCCCGAGCTGTCCGGGGAGAACACCCGCGACCTGCCGTTCACCGGCCCGGACGTGGTGGCCTCGCTGAACAAGCTGCTGCCCGGGAAAGCGGGCAAGTGGGAGGACGTCCACCTCGCGCAGAAGCAGATCGACAACGAGCCGCAGTCGCTGGTCGGCGAGGGCGACACCTTCATCGTGCGCAAGGGCGGCGAGTACTACGAGCTGGGCGTCAAAGCCACGCCGCTGTGGGACCGGGTGCGCCCGATGAAGACGGTGCTGGATGCCGATATGCGGGCGAGGACGATCCCGGTCAACAACATCAGCGACTTCACGCTGGCCGACCGCATCGACGTCTCGCGGGACGGGACGTTCAGCCCGCAGCTGGCTTACACCGCGATCCCCGGCCTGTACGTGTACGTCAACCCGACGGTGCCGTTCACGTATTCGGAAAGCGCCACGTCGAAGCACACCGCCAAGTTCGGCGCCAGCAACAGGTTCGATCTGAAGAACCTGCAGGACGTGGAAGTGCCGATGCGGTTCGACTTCACGTTGCGCGGCAAGCACGGCGAGCGCGTCATCCCCAGCGGGGTGCTGCCCGATGTGGACCCCGCGACGCAGCGGTTCCGGCCGTTCACGATCACCGACGTCGGCAACGTGGCGCTGCGAGTGCCGGTCGGGCTCGACAGCGGGAGGTGGCTCGGGAACCTGCTTGCGGCCGAGTACGCGCGCGGCGACAGCTACGCGTCGCCGCTCGACGCCGGACGGCTGGAGAACCTCGGTGCAGCGGGCGTGCACCGGCTCGGGCAGCTCGGCGACGCCGGGCGGCGGGCGATCCGCGACAGCGACGTGATCGGCTACACGATCCACACCGAGCCGTTGCGCGGATCGTTCTTCGAGCAGGTCAAGGCGCGGCTGGACCGGAAGTACTCGCAGGAGACCGATGTCGGCGCGCACGGCCGCCCGGTGCTGGCGAACTTCCTGCACGGCAGCAACATCGCGGCCCTGCTGCCGAAGATGGCGGTGTTCGACGGTGCGCACCCGCAGGACGGGTGGACCCGGAGCGACGACGAGATCTACCGCGGGCGGGGACTGTCGAAGTTCCGCACCCAGCCCGGCACCCGGGTGGAAATGCGTGCCGTCGCCAAGTGGATCAAGTTGGCCGGCGAGCAGCCCGACCTGCGCAACCGCAACGCCGGGATCAGCAACTCCGGCCGCGCGGAGACCCGCAGCGCGGGCCGCAGCGACGGGGTCAACGTCGTGGCCGGTCCCGGCGGCGAAGTGCTCGGGCACCGCGCCATGGCCGGGCCGAACGTCGGCTTCAGCCGCGGCGCGAACCACGCGCAGGAGGTCAGCGGCTCGACCGAGGTCGCGAACACCCTGGAGAAGACCGGTGACACCGTCGGCCAGCAGCTCGCCTTCGAGATCCAGGTGCGCGAGCTGGGCGGCCGTCCGTTCACCTTGGACGGTCTGTTCGTCGCCGACATGCTGGGGGACCTGCCCAGCGGCCGGGAAGCGGGGCTGTTCGACGGCACACCGCTGGCGGCCCGGCACCAGCCGGGCGAGTTCCGCTCCGGTGCCGACCGCACGCACTTCCTGCCGGAGTCCGTCGAGAACGGACACGCCTTCGTCGGCGACTTCGCGGAGTTCCCGGTCGGGCGGGAACTGTACGACCGGCTCGCGGATTTGCTGCGCGAAGTGCCGCTGCGCGGGAAGCGGCTGGACAGCAACATGTTCGTGGGGCGGTTCGACGACCCGGACTTCGCGAAGGGGCTGTCCGCGAGGATCTCCGAGGCGCTCAAGCGGGAGCAGGACCTGGCCGGTGTGCTCGCCGATGAGCAGGTGTTCCAGCAAGTCGCGCCGCTCCTGCTGGGCGAGGGGCTCTACTTGCCGGTGTACGCGAAGGAGTTCGCGCACGACTACGTGTCGATGATCCGGTTGTCGATGGATTTCGACAACGTCCGGGACGGCGATCCGCTCC
>NZ_JAFRFW010000817.1:0-1584 GCF_017434145.1 Saccharopolyspora sp.
CAGGTTCCGCCCCGGCAGCCCGGCCGCCACCCGGTGGTAGCCGGGGTCGATGTAGTCCGGGCCGACCTTGAACGGCGCCACCCGCAGCGACCGGCGGCGCAGCGCGCCGAGCAGGCCGGTCGCCACCGTCGTCTTGCCCTGCCCGGAACCGGGCGCGGCGATGACGACCCGCGGGCTCACCACTCGATGCCCTTCTGGCCCTTCTGCCCGGTGTCCATCGGATGCTTGATCTTGCCGGTCTCCAGCACCAGGTCGGCGGCCTCGACGAGTTCCGGCGGCGCGGTCCGGCCGGTGATCACCACGTGCTGGTGGCCGGGCCGGTCCTGCAGCGTCGAAACCACTTCGGCGACGTCGACCCAGCCCCAGTGCAGCGGATACGTGAACTCGTCCAGCACGTACATGCCGTGCCGCTGCTCGCCCAGCCGGCGCGCGATCTCGTGCCAGCCCTCCAGCGCGGCCTCGGCGTGGTCCTGCTCGTTGCCCTGCTTGCGGGCCCACGACCAGCCTTCGCCCATCTTGTGCCACTCGACCGGCCCGCCTTCA
This sequence comes from Saccharopolyspora sp., assembly GCF_017434145.1. Lineage (NCBI taxonomy): Bacteria > Bacillati > Actinomycetota > Actinomycetes > Pseudonocardiales > Pseudonocardiaceae > Saccharopolyspora > Saccharopolyspora sp. Next base: position 544 of record NZ_JAFRFW010000817.1, read on the forward strand.
CCGGTTTCGGAGTGCAGCCGCCCGAGGGCGCGGAACGCGTTCTCCTCGCCGACCTTCCACTTGGCGGACTTGACGAACTGGAAGACCCCGACCGGCCAGCCCTGGTTCCACGCGCGCAGCGCCATGCCGAACGCGCTGGTGGACTTGCCCTTCATCTCGCCGGTGTGCACGACCAGCAGCGGGCGGTTGCGGCGTTGGCGGGTGGTCAGCCCGTCGTCCGGGACGGTCGATGGTTTTCCCTGCGGCATGGCCCGAGCCTAAGCCACGGCGCGGCCGAGATCGCAGGACCAGCTCGGCGGAGTGCGCCGGAACACCGTTGCGCGCGCAACCGGTCGAGGTCGCAGAGCGGCCCGGCACACTGCAACCGTCGACGCACCCGTTGCACCGCGCGCCCGAACGGCCTTGGCCTCGCCGACGAAATCGTTTGCCCGGATTCCACCGGTACGCCGCAGGATTGCGGCCGGTGCGCGAGATTCGCCGAGGTGCGTAGAAAGCACCCCCGCGCTCAACCGACCTGGGGGTCATCGGGAGCGCGAGGGCGCCTCGTGGTCCACCCCTGGGGGTCAGGTGGACGAAGAACACCTTACCAAGTTCGCCGGGATATTCCTACACCTGCCCGCGCGTGTTGTGACCGAATCGGAATCAGGCGGCCTTTGCCACGCCGTCGCGGGCCGCGCGCACCACTCCAGCGACCGCGTCCGCGGAGAGCTCCTCGAGCCGCAGGCAGGCCCCGCCGAGCGCGGTGGCGAGCTGCCCGGCCAAGCCGAGCCGGACCATGCCCTGCTCGCAGTCGACGACCACCGAAGCCACTCCGAGCCCGGCCAGCAATCCGGCCGCACGCACCGAATCCCGCACCGCGCGCTGCGCGCCGGAGCGCCCACCGCCGGCCGCTTCCCCGGCCGGACTCGTGGCCTTGCCGTCGGTGAGCAGCACCAGCAGCGGGCGCCTGCGCGGGTCCCGGGTGTGCCGGGATGAACATACCCATGCCGGAATCGTCTGCCAGTACGACGTAGTCTTCATCCTGGATATGATCATTCATCA
>NZ_JAFRFW010000818.1:0-8164 GCF_017434145.1 Saccharopolyspora sp.
CACGGTCGGGCCGTAGTCGTACGGCGCGGCGGAGCCGCCGGAGGCCACCACCGACTCGCTCCGCCACTGCTCCGCGACGTGCAAGCGGGTCGTGGTGGGCGCCGGTTCGGCAGGTGATCCGGGTGCGGGCCGCAACGAGGACGCGGGGGCTGTGGCGCAGGCGGTGCTCAGCGCGAGCACCGCGGCCAGGGGTAACCACCTGCCGGCGGACTCGGACCGACGGGAGCGTGGCGACATGCCCGGCGAAGACCTTCCCCTCGGTTCCCCGAAACGCTCGGGGACGGTCCTTGCGGACAGGACCCGCGATCAGTCTAGCGGGACGCGGGCAGCGGTTCGCCGTGTTCGCCCGGAGCTCACGCCTCGGCGGTGTTCTCCTCGGCGAGCCAACGCAGTGCCAGCAGGTATCCGCGCACGCCCAGCCCGACGATGACGCCGGTGGCGATGTCCGACAGGTAGCTGTGCGCGCGGAACGGCTCCCGCTTGTGCACGTTGGAAATGTGCACCTCCAGCAGCGAGGCCGTGAGCTGCGCAGCGGCGTCCCGCACCGCGATCGAGTAGTGCGTCCACGCGCCCGCGTTGAGCACCACCGGGGCGCCGAGGTCGGCGGCCTCGTGCAGCCAGCCGACCATCTCGCCTTCATGATCGGTCTGCCGGACCTCCGCCTCGATGCCGAGTTCGCGGCCGGTCCGCTCGCACATCGAAACCAGGTCCGCGTAGGTGGTGGCGCCGTAGACCGATGGCTCCCGCGAACCGAGCCGGCCCAGGTTGGGGCCGTTGAGCACCAGCACCTTCACAGGAACACCGCCGAACCCGCCTGCTTGCGCTCCTCACCGGTCAGCGCCGAATAGGCCGCCGCGACCAGCGACGGGTCCGGGCCCTCCAACCGGCCAGGACGGGCCAGGCCGTCGAGCACGACGAACCGCAGCACGCCGGAGCGGGTCTTCTTGTCGACCTGCATCGCTTCCAGCAGCTGGCTCAGCGCGTCCGGGTCGTAGGAGGTGGGCAGGTTCAGCAGCGCCAGGACCCGCTTGTGCCGGTCGGCGGTCTCGTCGTCGAGCCGACCGGCCAGCCGGGCGAGTTCGGCTGCGAAGACCAGGCCCACGCTGACCGCGGCGCCGTGCCGCCAGCGGTAGCGCTCCCGCCGTTCGATGGCGTGCGCCAAGGTGTGCCCGTAGTTGAGCACTTCGCGCTGGTGGGACTCGCGCAGGTCGGCGGAGACCACGTCCGCCTTCACCTGGATCGCCCGGCGGATCAGCTCTCCGAGGACCTCGCCGGCGGGGTCGACCGCCGCTTCGGGGTCCTGCTCGATCAGCTCCAGGATCCGCGGGTCGGCGATGAAGCCGCACTTGACGATCTCGGCCATGCCCGCGACCAGTTCGTTGCTCGGCAGGCTCTCCAGCGTGGCCAGGTCGACCAGCACCGCCATCGGCTCGTGGAACAGGCCGACCAGGTTCTTGCCCGCCTCGGTGTTGATGCCGGTCTTGCCGCCGACCGCCGCGTCGACCATGCCCAGCAGCGTCGTCGGCACGTGCAGCACCCGGACGCCGCGCATCCAGGTCGCCGCGATGAACCCGGCCACGTCGGTGACCGCGCCGCCGCCGAAGGACACCACCACGCCGCCGCGGTCCATGCCGATCTTGCCCAGGACCTCCCAGCAGAACCCGGCCACCGCGAGGCTCTTGCCCTCCTCGGCATCCGGGACCTCCACGCGGTGCGCGTCGATGCCGTCGGCGGCCAGCTCCTCGCGCACAGATTCCACGGTGTTGGTGATGCTGGGCTGGTGCACCAGCGCCACCACCGACGTACCGTGCAGCAGTTCGACCAGGTCACCGAGCAGACCGCGGCCGAGCACCACGTCGTAGGGCCGCTCGGATTCGACCCTGATCCGCGCCGGTTCGGGCATCGTCTCCACTCATCCCCTGTTCATGATTCGGCCGGGGCGACGAACGCCCCGGAACGCCTAGGGGCGATTATTCACGTTCGATCCGCGCCCGTGGGGCTGGGCTCGCGGGATCCGACCCGCGGGCCGCGGCGAGCTGTTCGTCGACGAGTTCGGCCAGCCGCCACGGCTCGATGCCGTCGGTGGGCTGCTCGACGAGAGCCACCTCCCGGTACAGCGGCAGGCGGGCTTCCAGCAGCGCCTTGAACATCGCGCGCGGGTTCACCCCGACCAGCAGCGGCCGGGAACCCGCGGCCAGACCCGCGCGACGGGCGCCTTCGGCCAGCCCGACCGACAGGAAAACCACCGGATGCCCGGCGAGCAGCTCGCGGGTGCGGTCGGACAGCACCGCACCGCCCCCGAGGGACAGCACGCCGTCGTGCGCGCCGACCGCGGCGGCCACCGCCCGCTCCTCCAGCTCGCGGAAGGCGTCCTCGCCGTCCGCGGTGAAGATCTCGGGAATCGGCTTGCCCGCCAGCTCCACGATGTCGTCGTCGACGTCCCGGAACGGCACGCCGAAACGTTCGGCGAGCAGTTTGCCCACGGTCGTCTTGCCCGATCCGGGCGGGCCGACCACCACTGCGCGGGGCGGCATCAGCGCACCTGCCGCTTCTCGGCGCGCTCGGCCAGCGCCGCCAAGTACCCCTCGGCATTGCGGCGGGTCTCCGGCAGCGAGTCACCACCGAACTTCTCCAGCACCGCCTCGGCCAGCACCAGGGCGACCATCGTCTCGGCGACCACGGCCGCTCGCGGCACCGCGGTGATGTCGGAGCGCTGGTGCATCGCCTGCGCCGGCTCACCGGTGGCCACGTCGACGGTCGCCAGCGCGCGCGGCAGGCTGGAGATGGGCTTCTTCGCCGCCCGCACCACCAGCGGCTCGCCGTTGGTGATGCCGCCTTCGAGCCCGCCTGCGCGGTTGCTGCCGCGGCTGACCCAGCGAGCCCCCTCGGCCGGGTAGATCTCGTCGTGCGCCGCGCTGCCGCGCCGCGCCGCGTTCGCGAACGCCTCCCCGATCTCCACCCCCTTGATCGCCTGGATGCTCATCAACGCCGCGGACAGCCGGGCGTCCAGCTTGCGGTCCCAATGCACGTGCGAGCCGATGCCCGCGGGCAGGCCGTAGGCGATGACCTCCACGACGCCGCCGAGCGTGTCGCCGTCGGCCTTGGCCGCGTCGACCTCGGCCATCATCTTCTCGGTGGCCTCATCGCCGAAGGCACGCACCGGGTTGTGGTCGATCGCGTCCAGGTCGTCCGGACCGGGCATGGCCTCGCCCGCCACGCTGACCGAGCCGAGGCTGACCACGTGGCTGACGATCTCGACCCCGAGCAGCTGGCGCAGGAACCGCCGCGCGACGGTGCCGACCGCTACCCGGGACGCGGTCTCCCGGGCGCTGGCCCGCTCCAGCACCGGGCGGGACTCGTCGAAGCCGTACTTCTGCATTCCCGCCAGATCGGCGTGGCCGGGCCGGGGCCGGGTGAGCGGCTCGTTGCGAGCCAGCGAGGACAGCACGTCCTCGTCCACCGGGTCCGCGGCCATCATCTGCTCCCACTTGGGCCACTCGGTGTTGGCGATGCGGATGGCCACCGGGCCGCCCTGGGTGCGGCCGTGCCGGACGCCGCCGATGATCTCCAGCTCGTCCGCCTCGAAGTTCATCCGCGGGCTGCGGCCGAAGCCGAGCTTGCGCCGCTCCAGCTCGGCGGCGATGTCGGCGGTGGTCACCTCCACTCCGGCGACCATTCCCTCCAGCACCGCGACCAGGGCGGGGCCGTGCGATTCTCCGGCAGTCATCCAGCGCATCACACCGCAAATCCTGCCACGCCGCGGCTGCCCGGGGGTTTCGCGGGTGCAGCGGCTCAACCACCTCCGACCGGCGCGGATGGAACCGGCCCCACCGCCGTGACCAGCCACGCAGGCAGCAGCATGGCCGGGCCGTGCGGGGCCGCAGCGCCGCCGGATCTTCGGAGGTGCAGCAGCGTGAGCACGGCGCTGGCCAACATCGACAGCGGCACCGCGAGCAGCGCGACGGCGCCGACGGCGGCGCCGAGCGCCCCGGACAGCTTCACGTCTCCCGGCCCGAGGGACGCCGGTGCGATCAGCCGGACCAGCAGGTAGACGCCCGCGAACAAGCCCGCTCCCAGCAAAGCAGCGCCGATCGACACCGGGGAGCCGGATGCGCACGACGCGACCCCGATCGCCGCGAACAGCGCTGGATACGCAGGCAGCGTCAGGGCGTCCGGCAGCCGCGAGGCGAGCAGATCGCAGGCCACGAGCAACACACCGCCCCAGGCCAGCAGCAACGGCACCGGCGCCCACCACACCGGTAAGGCACCGGCGGCGGTGCGGGCGGCCACCAGCGCCCACAGCACCGCGACCGCCGTCTCGCAGCTCCATGGCGGCGGGCGCACTCCGCGGCGCAGCCGACTCAGCACGGCCCCGCCGAGCCGTCCAACCGCGGCGCCCGAGGCACCGCCCAACACCATCGCGAGCACGGTCATCGTTTCCATGCACCCAGCGTGGCGTTCGAACACGTGCAGTCATCGGAGAACACGCCTCGGCGTGTCGGCTCGCCCCGCAGTGCGACTCCGACCGCATCCGGAAAAGCGCCCAGCCCAGCGCAGTTACCAGGAAAAACGGGCTCCTCACCGCTGGACCGGGAGGAACCCGAGCTCCGCTGCAGCAGCGAAAATCAGGCGTGGCCGTCGATGGTGAACAACTGATCGCCGGCAGCGACCTGACCGTCCTCGCGGAGATCACCGAGAGCGTCCGGCGCCACGTCCAGCGCGACCACCGGGCACACCGACGAGAAGCCCTTCCCTTCGACCGCAGCCGGGTCCCACGAGACCATGCGCTGCCCCGCGGCCACCTGGTCGCCCTTGGCCACGTGCAGCTCGAATCCCTCGCCCTTGAGCTGCACCGTGTCGATGCCCAGGTGCACCAGGACCGCGGTGCCGCCCGCCGAAGCGACCACGAAGGCGTGCGGGTGCAGCGTGGCGACCGTCCCGGCGATCGGCGCGACCGCGTCCGCGGCTTCGGCCGTCGGCTTCACCGCGACGCCAGGACCGACCATGGCCTGCGAGAACACCGGGTCCGGCACGTCCGACAGCGCCGCGGCCAGCCCCGCGACCGGGCTTGCGACCTCGATGCTCACAACAGGTCCTCGATGTCCTCGGCGAGGCTGTCGGCCTCCGGGCCGACCACGACCTGCACGACCTCGCCCTGGCGCAGCACCCCGTGCGCGCCCGCGGCTTTCAACGCCGCCTCGTCGACCTGTGCCTCGTCGTGGACCTTGCAGCGCAGGCGCGTAATGCACGGATCGATCTCCACCACGTTTCCCCCGCCGCCCAGCGCGGCCAGGATCGCGGCGGCCTTGTCGTCGGCCACCCCGTGCTCCCTTCGTCCTCCAGAGGCCCACCCCTGGCGCTACTCACCCGGAGAGGATCTCGCACTCGGTCGATCTTGCGTCACCGAATGTCAATGCGGCAACGAAAACGAGCCCACCTTGACACCCGTCCGCGTGGCGCTCCATTCTTCCGCATCAACTGGTTTAGACCGGACAGTACCAACCACCGCGGTCCGCGCGGCGCTTCCGGCCGGACCAGCGGGCCGACCGCCCGGCGAGCCGGGGAACACCCGGACCAAGGAGATCCGTAGTGCCGCAGCGCACCGCCCAGCGCAGCACACCGCGCGCGCTGACCGACGGGCCGACGCCGAAGCACGCCCAACTGCGGGAGATCCTGCGCGAGCTCGCCACCGAGCACCTCGGTCCCGGCGCGGCGCTGCCCTCCGAGCGGGAGCTGACCGCGCGCTACGAAGTGTCCCGACTGACCGTGCGCGAAGCGATCGGCCAGCTGGTCAGCGAAGGCGTGCTGGTCCGGGTGCGCGGCAAGGGCACGTTCACCAGCCGCGTCGACTCCCGGCTGCACCTGGCGTCGTTCACCGACGACATGCGCAACCGCGGAATGCGGCCGGAGACGGTGCTGCTCGACCACGCCGAAGACCCGCCCCCGCCGGACACCGCGCGATCGCTGCGGCTGCTCCCGGACGAACCGGCCTACTGGCTGTTCCGGCTGCGCAAAGCCGATGGCGTGCCGCTCGCCGTGGAACGCGGCTGGTACCACCCGCAGGCCACGCCGGACCTGCTCGAGCAGGACCTGACGGGATCGCTGTACTCGCTGCTGGAACGGCACTACGGTGTGCGGCTCGAACAGGCGATGCAGACCGTGCTCGCCGAAGGGGCCGATGCGGACAACGCCCGCCTGCTGAACGTGCGCCCCGGCAGCCCGCTGCTGGTGTTCCGCCGGGTGAGCACCGCCCGCGGCAAGCCCGTCGAGGACATGACCTCCTGGTATCGAGGAGACGCGTACCAGGTGACGATGCCGGTGCGGCCGCAAGAGCCGGTGCTTTCCCAGGACCCGGTCCGCTCGCGAGATCGGGACCGCTGCCGAGAACGAGTGCTTTCCCAAGACCCGGCGCTGTGCCATGAATCAGCGCGACAGGCCGGAGCGCCCGGCCACCCATCGGAGGAGGTAGCCCCATGACCGTCGGCTCGGGAGGCGGCAGCTCGAGCAAGGGTTTCGCGCTGCTGCAACGGCTCGGCCGCAGCCTCATGCTGCCCATCGCGGTGCTGCCCGCCGCCGCGCTGCTGCAGCGGCTCGGGCAGGAGGACCTGCTGGGCAGCGTCCCGGGCGTGCAGGCCGTCGCCGGCGTGATCGGCGCGGCGGGCGGTGCGCTGTTCGACAACCTGCCGCTGCTGTTCGCGATCGGTGTGGCGATCGGCTTCGCGCGCAAAGCGGACGGTTCGACGGCGCTGTCGGCCGCCGTCGGCTACCTGGTGCTTTCCGGGGTGATGTGGGAGATCACCGGCCAGGAGGACGGCACCACCTTCAACAAGGGCCCGTACGGCGTGCTCGGCGGCATCATCGCCGGTCTCGTGGCGGCGTGGCTGTGGCAGCGCTACCACCGCATCAAGCTGCCGGAATACCTGGGCTTCTTCGGCGGGCGGCGGTTCGTGCCGATCGTGACCGCGGTGTCCATGCTGGTGATCGGCGCGGTGCTGGGCCTGGTGTTCCCGCTGTTCGACGCGGGGCTGACCGCGTTCAGCGACCTGGTCACCACGAACGCGGTCATCGGCGGCGGGATCTACGGCGTGGCCAACCGGTTGCTGCTGCCGTTCGGGCTGCACCACATCCTGAACAACGTCGTGTGGTTCCTGTTCGGCGACTACCACGGCGAGAAGGGCGACATCGCCAGGTTCTTCGAGGGCGACCCGACCGCGGGCACGTTCCAGACCGGCTTCTTCCCGATCTTCATGTTCGCGCTGCCCGCCGCGGCGCTGGCGATCTGGCGCAGCGCCCCTCCCGCGCAGCGCAAGACCGTCGGCGGGGTGATGCTCTCGGTGGGGCTGACGTCGTTCCTGACCGGTATCACCGAGCCGTTGGAGTTCTCGTTCATCTTCGTGGCGTGGCCGCTGCTGCTGGTCCACGCGGTGCTCACCGGCAGCTCGCACGCGCTGGTGAACTGGCTGGACATCCACTCCGGGTTCGGGTTCTCGGCCGGAGCGATCGACTACGTGCTGAACTTCGGCATCGCGCAGCGTTCGCTGTGGCTGATCCCGATCGGGCTGGGCTACGCGGTGATCTACTACTTCGTGTTCCGGTTCGTGATCACCAAGTGGAACCTGCGCACGCCCGGCCGCGAAGACAGCGCCGAAGGCGGCGGGCTGCTCGACGAGAGCCAGCAGTCCCAAGCCTCCGGCGGGTCCGGCACGGCCGGGCAGGGCACGGGCACCGGCACGAGCACGGACACCGGTACAACGGGAAGCAGCGGCAAGCCTTGACGCACCGAACCCGCGCACGTCGTTTCCATCCCGCAACGCACGAAAGGGAATCCCATGCCTGAGCGACGGGTCACCGTGGCCAGCAAGGTCGGTCTGCACGCGCGTCCAGCCGCACTGGTCGCCAAGGCCGCCGCGGCCCAGACGGTGCAGATCAGCATCCGCAAGGCCGACACCGAGCCGGTGCAGGCAGGCAGCATCCTCGGGCTGATGACCTTGGGCGCCGACCACGGCGACGAAGTCGTGCTCGCCGCCGACGGGGACGGCGCGGACGCCGCGCTGGACCACCTGGCCGAGCTGGTCAGCTCCGACCTCGACGGCCAGTGATCCGGTAGGTGAGCGGGCCGCGCGACAGGCGACGATGGGCGCGCGGCCCGGCACCGGGATCCCGA
>NZ_JAFRFW010000819.1:0-24573 GCF_017434145.1 Saccharopolyspora sp.
CGCCAGCGCGGCCTCACGGCGAAGGCGGCCGAGGCGGAGGCGGCCGAGGCACCGGAGCCCGCGGTCGCGGCGAACGCCGAGGCGGGGTCGGCCAGCTCCCGCTGAACCACCATCCGCGCCTGCGATCTCCACTGGCGTGCCTGAGCTCGGGCGCGCTGGTGCGTCCGCAGGCCGAGGTCCACGAGGCCCGGGTCGTCAGCTCGGACGGCCCGGCCTCGGCGGCCGGCGCGCAGCTCGGCCTGCCGCGACGGCTGCCCGGCCACGTCTTCCGCGGGTGTTGTGCCGATCCGTTACCCATTAGGTTCGTCGTGATCGATGGTCATGGGGAGGCGCGGTGCGTGGCTGGCTGGCAGCGGTAGTGGCCGGGTGCATGTTGCTCGCCGGGGTGCCGGCCGCGGCACAACCCGTGGATGAGCTGCGGATTCGCCTGGAATCGGTGCCCGGCCTGACGGTGTTCGGCGAGCGGCCCACCGAGTCCGGCTTCCGCCTGCTGGATCTGGGTTTCGCGCAACCGGCCGATCACCACCATCCGGAACGAGGCGGTTTCGTCCAGCGCCTCACCCTGTTGCACCGCGGTTTCGACCGCCCCACGGTCGCCCACACCACCGGCTACGACCTGCCGGAGCAGCCGACGCGGGCCGAGCCGACACGGTTGGTGGACGGCAACCAGGTGTCCTTGGAACACCGCTTCTTCACCCCGTCCCGCCCGGAGCCCGCGGACTGGACCGATCTGGACATCTGGCAGTCGGCGACCGACGAGCACCGGGTGATCGAGGCGCTGCGTTCGGTCTACTCGGCCCACTGGCTGACCACGGGCGCGAGCAAGGGCGGGATGACCGCGGTCTACCACCGCCACTTCTACCCGCGTGACGTCGCCGCAACGATCGCTTATGTCGCGCCGAACGACGTGGACAATGACGACGACCGCTACGACGAGTTCCTCGCGAACGTCGGTTCCGATCCGGCGTGCCGCCGCGCGCTGACGACGGTGCAGCGGGAGGCGTTGCTGCGTCGCGACGAGATGCGCGCGAAGTACGCGGCCTACGCCGAGTCCCGTGGCATGACCTTCGATCGGATCGTCGGCGACGTGGACCGTGCGCTGGAGGCGGTGGTCGTGGATGCCCCGTTCGCGTTCTGGCAGTACCGCGGCCAGCAGGACTGCCCGAAGATTCCCGCGCCGTCGGCGAGCACGGACGCCCTGTACGCCTTCTTCGACGAGACGGTGCAGTTCGGCACCTACACCGATCAGGGCTTGGACTCCTACGTGCCGTACTACTACCAGGCGGGCACCCAGCTCGGCTGGCAGGACATCTCGCACGAGCCGCTGGCGGACCTGCTGCACGACCCGGAGATCGGCAGGCCGCGCGATTTCGTCCCGCGGGAGATCGAGATGCGTTTCCGCCCGGGCGCGATGGCGCGGGTGGACGCCTGGGTTCGCGGGCGCGGTTCGGAGTTGATGTTCGTCAACGGCGGCAACGACCCGTGGAGCGCGGAGCCGTTCCGTCTCGGTCCGGGAAGCCGGGATTCCTACCGCTACACCGTGCCCGGTGGCAACCACGGCTCGAAGATCGAGAACCTGCCGCCGCAGCAACGCGCCGAGGCCGAGGGGACGGTGCGTCGGTGGGCGGGTGTCGAGCGGCCACCTGCTCCGCTCCACACCGAACTGGACCGTCCGGTCGTGCCGCGGATGCCCCGCTAGTTCAAGCCTGAGCGGTCCGCCGGGCGGCCAGCCGGTCGAAGCCCTTCATCAGCCAGCGGTGCATCGGCCGTTCCACGACCTTGGTCAGCGCCCAGCCCAGCAACACACCGGTGACGAGGAACCCCGCGGTTTGCAGCGTCGGCCCGAAACCGAGGTCTTGGAGCTCGCGCGAGACCAGGTAGCCGACGCTCTGGTGAGTCAGGAATACGCCGTAGGAGATCCCGGCGAACCACTGCACGGCCCGCGCCGGCCGTCCCGAGACCACCTTGTTCCAGTCCGGCCCGCGTGCGGTCAACGCGATCACGACCATCCCGATGCACACCGCCACGGTCGAGCCCCAGTCGGCGACCAGCCCCTCCGGCGTTTCGGCGTAGTTGTGCAGCGCTTGTCCGATCATGCAGAAGCCGAGCAGCGCGGCGAAGTGCGGCCAGCTGATCCGCTTGGTCGACCACAGCCAGATCGCCACGCCCACCACGAACAGGTGCCAGCGGTGCACGCCGATCCCGTCGACGATCGTGCGGTACAGCTCCGGCGGTTGGGAGACCCGCAGCGGCCACTGCGCCATCGGCACCAGCACTGCCGCCCACAACACCACCAGGATCCGCCGCCCGTGCCCCCATCGGCTGCGGTACAGCACTGCGGCCGCGGTGAACCCCATGAGCTGCAGCGGAACAGTCCAGTGCGACCCGTCGATGAACGCGTAGTCCGCCGGTCGCCAGTTCCACAGCATGAGCAGGTTCCAGGTCAGGTCGTACCAGGTGGGCCAGAACCAGCCCTCGATCGCGGCGAGCCGGGTCAGCAGGAAGATGACCAGCACGGCGCCGATGAACGGCGGCAGCAGCCGCGCGATCCGCCCCCACCAGTAACGCAGCGTCGTACCGCGCCCGATCGTCACGCACGCGAAGTAGGCCGAGATCACCAGCAGCAGGCTCGCGCCCACCTGGTACGGGAACGCGATCTTGCGCGGGATCAGCTCGGGGTGCAGGTACACACCGAGGAAAGTCGCGTGGTAGAGCATCACCAGCAGCACGCAGCCGGCCCGCACGAGGTCCCAGCTGATCTTGCGGCGGCTCTTCGTGCCCGAGGCAGTGCGTGCTGGGGCGGTGGTTCCTTCAGGCACGCCGGTCACGGTACCAATCCGGTTGTGCCCGCTTTCGCTACCGACCCGCGGCTGCCCTGCGGTGCAGCTGGTGGCGATGGCACTCCGCTTAGCCCGGTGGGGTGAGCAGCGTTCGCCGCCTCGGCGCAGCGGCAGCAGACTCGGCGAGTGGTCGATCGGGTGCGCAGGCGGGTCCGGGTGGCGGGTGTCGTGCAGGGCGTCGGTTTCCGGCCGTTCACCCACGCGTTGGCTTCCCGCCTCGGTTTGGGCGGGCACGTCGGCAACGACGGCCACGGAGTGTTCATCGACGTGGAAGGTCCCGCCGCGAAGATCGAGGTGTTCCTCGGCGATCTGCGCGACCAGGCGCCGCCCATGGCGGTGGTGGACGGCATCGACGTCGTTGCGCTGCCCCCGCTCGGTGTGCGCGGGTTCCGGATCGTGCTGAGCCGCCGGGAGGATTCCCGCAGCACCTTCGTCCCGCCGGACAGCGCCACGTGCACGGAGTGCCTGCGCGAGCTGACCGACCGGGCGGATCGCCGCTTCGCCCACCCGTTCGCCAACTGCACGCATTGCGGCCCGCGCTTCACGATCGTCCGCGACATCCCGTATGACCGCCCTGCGACCACGATGTCCGATTTCGGGATGTGCCCGGCGTGCGCGGCCGAGTACGACGATCCGGCCGACCGCCGGTTCCACGCGCAGCCGGTGTGCTGCCCCGCTTGCGGTCCGGCTCTGAACCTGTCCGACGCCGCGGGAGCTGCCATCCCGGGCGACCCGATCGCAGCGGCCGCGCAAGCGTTGCGCCGCGGCGAGGTCCTGGCGGTGAAGGGCATCGGCGGCTTCCACTTGGCCGTCGATGCCCGAGCGGAGGCCGCGGTGGCGGAGCTGCGCGCCCGTAAGCACCGCTCGGAGAAGCCGTTCGCCGTCATGGTTCCGAGCGTGCGTGAAGCCAGGCGGCTGTGCGCGGTCGACGAGGCCGCGGAGCGCGTGTTGAGCTCGTGGCGAGCGCCGATCGTCCTGCTGGATCGCCTGGAGAGCACCGGCTTGGCCCCTTCGGTGGCGCCGGGCAATCGGCAGCTCGGCGTGCTCGTCGCCTACACCCCGATGCACCACTTGCTGCTCCGCGAGTTCGCCGGACCGATCGTCTTGACCAGCGGAAACGTGTCCGACGAGCCGATCTGCCACGAGGACGCCGAGGTGCTCGGCGCCCTCTCCGGCATCGCCGACGAGTTCCTCGGCCACGACCGCGAGATCCACATCCGCGCCGACGATTCCGTCGTGCGGATGTTCCGCGGCCGACCGATGCCGTTGCGCCGTTCCCGCGGCTACGTTCCGGAGCCGGTGCGGGTGCCGTGGGAGTTCCCGCATGCGGTGCTGGCCTGCGGTGCTGAGCTGAAGAGCACTTTCGCGCTCGCCCGCGGCAGGGAGGTGTTCGTCTCGCAGCACATCGGCGACTTGGAGAACTTCGAGACGTTGCGTTCCTTCCGGGCGGGCATCGAGCACTTCCGCAAGCTGTTCGGCATCGACCCGCAGGTGGTGGCGCACGACCTGCATCCCGAGTACCTCTCGACCAAGCACGCCCAGCACCTCCTGGAGACCGAGTTGGTCCCGGACATCGAGTTGATCGGGGTGCAACACCACCATGCGCACATCGCCGCGTGTCTCGCGGACAACGAGGAGGCGGGGCCGGTGCTCGGCGTGGCGTTCGACGGCTTGGGCTTCGGCACCGACGGGACGATGTGGGGCGGTGAGTTCCTGATCGCGGACTTGGCCGGTTTCCAGCGCGCCGCGCACCTGGAGCCGGTGGCGATGCCGGGTGGCCGGGCCGCGATCCTGCAACCATGGCGGATGGCCGCGGCGTTCTTGCGCGCTTGCCCGGACTTGGACGGTCCCGAGCCGGAACTGGCGCAGCGCAGGCAGAATTGGCGCGCGGTCACCGAACTCGCAGGCCACCCGGAGCTGTGTCCGCGAACCTCGAGCGCGGGAAGGTTGTTCGATGCCGTCGCGGCCCTGCTCGGGGTGCGCGATCAGGTCGGCTACGAAGGCCAAGCCGCGATCGAGCTCGAACAGCTCGCCGACCCTGGCGAAACCGGCGAACTCGGCGAACCCCCTGGGTCCGTTGTGGACGGTGGGAAGCTCGTGCTGCGCAGCACCGATCTGGTGCGTTCGGTGGTCACCGAACTGCGGGCGGGAATCCCTGCACCGTCCGTGGCGGCCCGCTTCCACAACTCGGTCGCCCGTCTGATCGCAGAAACCTGCTCGCTGCTGCGGGAATCCACCGGCTTGTCGTCGGTGGCGCTGTCCGGCGGGGTTTTCCAGAACGCTCTGCTTTTGAACCGTGCGGTCACCGAGTTGGAGCACAACGGGTTCCGAGTTCTGGCGCACTCACGGGTACCTGCCAATGACGGCGGCATCAGCCTGGGGCAGGCCGTCGTTGCCGGAGCCCGGATCAGCTGAGGGTGTTCGCGGCCAGTTCGTCCACCCGCTCGCTGAGCCAGTCGTACCAGGCACGCATCCCCTGACCGGTATCCGCTGAAACGCGCAGCACTCGCACGGCGGGGTTGGCCAGCTGCGCATTGCGCACGAACCTGTCCACATCGAACCGCAGGTGCGGCAACAGGTCGATCTTGTTGAGCAGCACCATGTTCGCCGCGCGGAACATGTGCGGGTATTTCAGCGGCTTGTCCTCGCCTTCGGTGGTCGAGGCCACCACGATCCGGTGCTGCTCGCCGAGCTCGAACAACGCCGGGCACACCAGATTCCCGACGTTCTCCACGAAAATCACCGACCGCGGTTCGGGACGCAGGGTGCGGATGCCATCGGCGACCATCTCGGCGTCCAGGTGGCATCCCGCACCGGTGTTGATCTGCACGACGTCGCGGCCGGTGGCGCGCAGTCGGTCGGCGTCGAAGTCGGATTCCTGGTCTCCCTCCACCACCGAGACTGCGATTTTCGGTCCGAGTTCCGTGAGAGTGCGCGCGAGCAGTGTCGTCTTCCCGGAACCGGGCGAACTCATCACGTTGAGCACCAGAAGACCCGCGTCGTCGAACCACGCCGAGTTGCGGCGCGCGAGGCCGTCGTTCTTGGCCAGCACCCGCTGCTCCAGCAGCAAGGCCGATGAGTCCGATGTGGACTGCCCGTGCCCGTGGCCATGGTCGTGGTCTACGCCGTTCTCATGCTCGATTTCGAGGCCTTGCCGGTGTTCCGGGACGATCCCATCAGCGGCACCGACTGCCCGGCCGTCCACCCGCGCCGACCCGTCCGAGCACCCGCATGTCGCGCACATTCACGCCACCTCGACTTCCTTGATCCGAAGTTCCTGTCCGGCGATCAGCGCGACGTTCGCACTGCCGCAGGAACACAGCGCGAGCACCGAGTCCACTTCGAACTCGCGCCCGCACGCCCGGCATTCCGCCCGCCCGCCCGGTTCCGTGATCTCCAACCGCGCCCCGGCCAGCGAAGTGCCCTCCGCGGCCAGCTCGAAGCAGAACCGCACCGAGTCCGTCACCACCCCGGACAACCGGCCGATCTCCAACCGCAGGCGGATGATCCGGGCATCACCGGCCGCATCGAGCACGGCTTCGACGACACCGCGGGTGATGCCGAGTTCGTGCACAGCGCCTCCGATCGCAGTGCCAGCTCAGCAGATCCGCGGCAGCGGATCGCCGACGAGCAGGTCCACCACCCGCGTACCGCCGAACGCCGTGTTGGCCAGCACCATCCCCGGCGGGTCGGCACCGATCCGGCCGATCACCGCCGATTCCGCCCCCAGCGGGTGTTTCCGCATCGACGCCAGTGCCGCTTCGGATTCCGAGCCGTCGACGACGACAACGGCGCGCCCTTCGCAGGCGACGTAGAGCGGATCGATGCCGAGCAGTTCCGCGGCTCCGCGTACCTGCCCGCCGACCGGGACCGAACCTTCGTCGAGGACGACGGCCACTTCCGAGGCTCGCGCGATCTCGTTGAGCACGGTGGCGACTCCACCGCGGGTGGCGTCCCGCAGCGCGCGCACCCCGGGGACGTCGTCCAACAGGCTCGCGACGAGCCCGTGCAGCGCGGCGGTGTCCGAAACGATGTCGGTTTCGATGTCGAGTTCTCCCCGGGCGAGCATGATCGTCGCTCCGTGCGCGCCGATCGGCCCGGTCACCAGCACTGCATCGCCCGGCTGTGCCTGCGAAATCCCGAGCCTGTGGGAACCGGACAGGACCCCGACCCCGGTCGTGTTGATGTAGCAGCCGTCCGCTTTGCCCTTGTCCACGACCTTCGTGTCCCCGGTGACGATGCGGACCCCGGCGGCGGTCGCGGCTGCGGACATCGCGCGCACCACGCGCTTCAGGTCGGCCACCGGAAATCCTTCCTCGAGCACGAAGCCGGCCGACAGGTAGAGCGGATCCGCGCCGGAGACGGCGAGGTCGTTGACCGTTCCGTTGACCGCGAGATCACCGATGTTCCCACCGGGGAAGAACAGCGGGGACACCACGAACGAATCCGTGGTGAGCGCGATCCTGTTGTGCGGCAACGAGATTTCGGCACCGTCCCCGAGCGGTTCGAGCAACTCGTTGCGGAACTCGGCCAGGAACAGCGCCTCGACCAAGGTCTGGGTGGCTTTGCCGCCCGCGCCGTGCGCGAGGGTGATCCGCTCTTCCTTGATCCGTGGCCGGGCTCCGCGGGCGCGCTCGATCCGGTGCAGCACGAGTGCTTCCGCATCGCGGGTCGGGTTCTCGGTCATGCTTTGCTCGCTTCCCGGACGCGTTCCCGGCTGAACCGGCCGAAGTTGTAGTAGGCCGCGCAAGCGCCCTCGGGGGAGACCATGCAGGTCCCGATCGGTGTCTCCGGCGTGCAGGCGGTGCCGAACACCTTGCACTCCCACGGTTTCAGCACTCCCTTGAGGACTTCACCGCATTGGCAGGACTTCGGGTCCGCCACCCGCACTGCGGGCAGCTCGAATCGCTCTTCCGCGTCGAACCGCGAGTACTCCTCGCGCAGCCGCAGCGCGGAGTGCGAGATGAAGCCGAGACCGCGCCACTCGAAGTACGGCCGCAGCCGCATCGTGCGGGAAATGGCTTCCAGCGCGGTCCGGTTTCCCTGCCACGGCACGACCCTGCGGTACTGGTTCTCGACCTCGCTGCGGCCCTCGGCGAGTTGCACCAGCAGCAGGTGGATCGACTGCAGCACGTCGAGCGGCTCGAAGCCGGCCACCACCAGTGGTTTCCCGTACTCCTCGGCGATGAACCGGTACGGTGCGCAACCGATCACGGTGGACACGTGACCGGGCCCGAGGAATCCGTCCAGCCGCAGGTCCGGTGAGTCCAGGATCGCCTTGATCGCCGGGATGATCGTCACGTGGTTGCAGAAGACCGAGAAGTTCTTCAGCCCTTCTTGCTGCGCGCGCAGCAGCGTCATCGCGGTCGACGGGGCGGTGGTCTCGAACCCGATCGCCATGAACACGACGTGCTGGCCGGGGTTGCGCCGCGCGGCCTTCAGCGCGTCGAGCGGGGAGTACACCATGCGGATGTTGGTGCCTTCCGCGTTGGAATCGAAGAAGTTCCCGTCGCCACCGGGAACGCGCATCATGTCCCCGAACGAGGTCATCAAGACCTCGGGCTGCCGCGCGATGTGGATCGCGTCGTCGACACGTCCCATCGGGATCACGCACACCGGGCATCCCGGCCCGTGCACGAGCGTGATGTTCTCCGGCAGGTAGTCCTCGATGCCGTGCTTGTAGATCGCGTGCGTGTGCCCGCCGCAGACTTCCATGAACCGGTACTCCCGCGCCGGGTCCGCGAGCTTGGCGATCTCGGCAGCCAGTGCACGAGCTTTCGCGGCGTCCCGGTATTCGTCGACGAAACGCATCGACCCTCCTCTACTCGACGTCCGTGCCGCTCAGCGCGTCGAGCTCGTCGGCGTACGCCTGACCGACCGATTCGAGCAGTTCCAGCACGGCTTTCGCTTCTTGCTCGTCGATGGCCGACAGGGCGAATCCGACGTGGATCAGCACCCAGTCGCCGGGTCCGGGCGGCTGTTCGCTCAGCAGCCCGATGTTGATGACGCGACGTACACCGCCGACGTCCACTGTGGCCAGATCGGAGCCGTCGCCGCGTACCTCGACGATCTCACCGGGAATCGCCAGGCACATCAGCTTCTCCCCGCTAGCGTTCCGGGCTCGCCGAGCGCGAGCAGGGTCAGTTCCCACAGGGCGTGGTACAGCGTGGTCTGCGCCTCCTGGATGCGGTGCACCGAGGTGGACGGGATCACGAAGAGGTGCTCGATGCTCGCGGATTCCGCCATTCGTCCGCCGTGGTCTCCGGCGATCCCCACGGTCAACATCCCCATCCGGGCAGCTGCCTCGAAAGCGTCGAGCAAGTTCGCGGAATTCCCGCTGGTGGACAATCCGATGGCGATGTCGCCCGCGCGCCCGAACGCTCCGATTTGGCGCGCGAACACCACGTCGAAGCCGACGTCGTTGGACAGCGCGGTCACCACGGCGATGTCGCTGGTGAGTCCGAACGCGGGAAGCGAGCGCCGGTCCGGGTCGGAGTGCAGGAACAGGCTCGCGAGGTCTTGCGCGTCGGTGGAGCTGCCGCCGTTGCCGAACGCCAGCAACCGGCCGCCACCGGCGAACCGCTCGGCCATCGCTTCGGCGCAGGCGAGGATGCGAGCCCCGTCGCGGCGCAGGAATTCCGCCCGCAGCTCGGTGATCTCGCGTGCTTTCGACCTGGTCGATTCACGCACTTCCACCAGCAGTGCGTCGATGTCCGCGATGGTCGGCGACAGGAACGGATACAGCATTTCCGCCCCGGCGGGTGCGGATTGTTCCACAGTGGTCACTACTCCTTCAGGACTGCGATGGCCTCGCCGGCGTGCGCGAGCACCGTGTCGCCCTCGCGGGCGTTCACCAGGCCGACGCTGATCTCTTCGCGGCCGTTCGTGGTCGACACGATGGCCAACCCGGAACCGAGCAGCCGCTCCACGCGCACTGCAACGGCTTGGTCCGAACAAGTGACGCAGGACTCGGCGGACTCGCAGGAGTTGCCGAGATCGGCGCTCATGCGGCTTCCCAGACGCCGGGCTGCTCGAGGAAGACGTGCACGAGCTCCCACAGCACGTGGTAGATCGTCACGTGCACTTCCTTTACGACACGGGGATCGTCGGAGTGCGCGACCAGCACGTGATCCAGTCCGGTGGCCGCCATCGCGCCGCCTTCGCCACCCGCTAGCCCGATGCTCAGCAGTCCGCGCCGGCCGGCCTCGACGAGCCCGCGCAGCACGTTCTCGCAGTCGCCGTCGGCCGAGATCCCGAGGGCGATGTCATCGGGTTCGCCCAGGCACCGGACCTGATGCGCGAACACCTCGTCGATCCCGGCGCCGCGGGCGATCCCGGTGACGGTGGCGACGTCCGAAGTCAGCGACAACGCGGGCAGCGCGCGCTTGCCGACGATCACCGGGTGCACGAATTCCACGGCGACGTGCTGCGCGTCCGTGCTCGGTCCCCCGTTTCCGAACACGATGAGCTTGCCACCCGCATGAAATCGCCGTGCCATGTCGTGGCAGGCCCGCGCCACCGCTTCGGCGTCCCCGAGCAGGCGTTCGACCGGCTCGACGCGGCGGTCGAACAGGTCTTGCAGCGCCTGCCCGGCGCTGTCGGTGGATGGCCAGGACATTCGTGCGCCACCTCGAGTCCTGGGGGAGTCGCGCGGAAACGACCTTCAGCGTCGACCGCGGGTGCGCCGCGCACAATCCGAGTCCGATCGGGACGCCTGAAAGAAGGACCGGATCACATTCGTTCGATCCTGATGTAGCGCAGGATCTCGGGCAGCTGCATGGCGATGCCCGCGATGGCCACGATGGTCAGCGCGCCTGCGATCAGCAGCAGGTTCGGGTGCTTGATCTTTGTCCTGGTGTGCAACGGGATTCACCTCTCGCTTGGCGTGGCCGATTCGGCGAGTTCGGCGGTGAGTTCTCCGATGAGCCGCACCGCCTCGCCGATGGCGGTTTCGGGGACCGCGCCGGCGCCAGGTTCGTACGCGACGACGTGGTGCACGTGCGGGAGTTCCTCGCAGTCGACCAGCCGCACCGTCGCGGGCTGGTGCCCGAGTCGCCGGGTACACGCTACGAGCGCCGCGTCGTATCCGCGTGCCGCGTGCACGAGGTCGCCGGTGCGGATGCCGAAGTCGTCGACGTCGACGCGCCCGGGGAGCTCGGCGGTGCGCAGCCGCTGTACCACTGTGGACCCGAATACGTCGGCCGGATTGAATCCGTCACCCAGCCCTGCGATGAGTGTTCGTGGGCCGGTGTCGCCGGGCTCGTCGAGCCGCTCGAGTTCTTCCGGTGTGAAGAAGAAGCGGTGTCCGATCTGGCTCATCGGCCCGAGGACGCGGGCGGGGTCGTCATCGAGTACGACCACGACGTGGATCCGTCCGTCGTTGCCGACCTCAATGCGATCCACCAGCGCGGTCCGGCCCGTCAGCGCCAGGTCGACGATGTCGGCCCGCTGGGATGGGCGCAGCCGAACGCGGGTTCCGGCGCGCCAAGCTCGATCGCGGTTCATGTGGCGGTTCCGTTCTCTTCGCCGGCGGTGAGCGCATCCACCACCGCATCCCAATCCGTCAAACCGCGTCGCGAGCGGTAGGCGCACAGCGCGTCGAACCGGTCTCCGGACAGCCGGAGCCATCGGTGACCGTGCGGGCCGGAGACGGCGTCGTGCCACACTTCCGCCGGGAGGGCGAAAGGCGCCTCGCTCGACCAGGAAATGCGCCGGGTGCGAAGTGATCCTTGCCGGTCGGTGTGGAATATGGTGCCGCTGAACAAGAATTGCAGCGGTACCTCGTCTGCGCGTACGGCGTGGAAGTACTTCGCGACCGCGAGCTCGTTGTCGTGCCCGCATTCCACCGGCAGATCAGCGACGATCTCACCGGTGAACGCGGGCACCACAGTGGTCACACGTGCCCAGGTGAGCGGACGCATCGTGTCGACCCACCGCGACGGTGCGCCGAAGAGGTCGGCCAACAGCGCGGCTTGCCGCTTGCTGTAGCGCCGCTTCGCCGGCGCGATGCGGATGGCGGTGCTCAGCGTGATCGATTGGATCGGCACGCCCGTCGTGTCCGAAACCCGGACCGCAAAGCGCAATGTGGGAACCGCTGCGAGTTCCGCTGCGCGCGCCTCGGTAACGGCGAATGCCAGTTCCGCGTCCGCGTTCGGCGCGTTCACGACGGTGACAGGTTCGGCATCGAAGGCAGGATCGGATCCCGGTCCTTGGCGCGGACACCGGTGGAGCGGCGCGCGGTGGCGTGCCCGTCCGGCAGGTGCCCGGGTTGCTTCTCGTAGTTGCCGGTCTCATTGCCTTCCGCGATGCCGTCGATGTGCGACGGAGTGTCCGGGTGGATCCCGGACCTGCCTACTTCGATCTTGCTCATGTTCCGCTCCTCCTTGCCCGGATCAGCGCAGCCGCGCGAAGAACCGGTCGATGTGCTCCCACACCTCGGCGCCTCCGCCGAAACCGCGCCAGTGCGTCCGCAGCACGGCGGTGAGGCGGTGGCATTCGTCCAGCGGCAGCAGCCAGTACTCCGCTGGTTGGCGCAAGCGGTCGATCAGCAGCGCCTCCACGTCGTCGTCCATATCGGACAGCGGCGGGTTCGATGCGGTGACGGTCTTCCAGCACTCCGGGTCGACGTCGGTTCGCATGGTCCCGATCGGATTGGGGTAGAAGGCGGTGACCGCACCGGACGCACCGTCTCGGACGAAGAACGCCAAGCCGACGGGTACGCCGAGGGCGATCCAAGCCAGGTCGTCGAGCACGAAATCGCCCAGCCGGCGAGGTCGTGACCGAATGAGCCTGCGCTGCCCGCCACCGTTGCCGTGGTCGAACAGCACTCCGCAGGAAGGGCACGCGCAGGAGACCGCGCCGCTGCCGGTGTCGAGCAGGTGCCGGTGCCGTTCGTCCAAAGCGTCCGCGCAAAGTTCGCATCGCGGCGCGGAATCGTCGCGAACCGCGGGACGTGAGTTCGCCTGCTGTGCGATGCGGCGCAGCACCGAGCCGGGCATCCGGCTCACCCCGCTTCCGGTACGCGGCCACCGGTGAACAGCGCATCGACCGGTATCACGGTCGGTGAACCGTTCTCGCCCGCGTCGTCGATCTCGATGTGCTCGATCTCGGGGGCGAGGCGCCCGAGCGGTTCCTCGATGGCGGAGCGCAGGTTCTGCAACGTCGATCGGCATCCCGCTGTTTCGCAGCGGATTCGCGCGGTGTTCCCGGAAAGGCCGGTGAGCTCGGCGCCGACGCCTCGTTCCCGAACCTGCTGCAACGCCATCTCCACCCGGGTCGCGCAATCCAGCGGATGCTGGTCGTGCACCAGGAGAAGATGCGACACCAACTCGTCGCCGACGAACGCATCAACGACCTCAGTGGACTCGAGCGCGTGATCGACCATGCGGGTCAGTGCTTCTCCGTACAGCGCCACGATCTGCGCGATGGCTTCCATCGCCTGCGCTGCGGGAACGAGACCGGTCTCCGCGCCGAGAGCGGACAGTTCCGCCTCGGTCCGTGCGACCCGGTCGCGGGCTTCCTCGTCGTCCCAAGGCATCGCGAACCTCGTCAGGATCCGTTGCCGAACATCGGTGAGTGCGATTTCCGCAGCACGCGACCGTTGCCCAGGGACATGTGCACACCGCACGGCAGGCACGGGTCGAAGCTGCGCACCGTGCGCATGATGTCGATCCCCTTGAAGTCGTCCTGCCCGTTCTCCTCGAAGATCGGCTGGCTCTGCACCGCGTCCTCGTACGGTCCGGGCGTGCCGTAGGTGTCGCGCGGGCTGGCGTTCCACGGAGTCGGCGGGTACGGGTGGTAGTTGGCGATCTTGCCGTCTTTGATCACCATGTGGTGCGAGAGCACACCCCGCACGGCCTCGTGGAATCCGACGCCGATGGCCTCGTCGGGCACCGTGAAGTCCTCGAAGACCTTGGTGTTCCCGGAACGGACTTCGGCCAGCGCGCGGTCCAGGAAGTACTGCGCCATTCCGGCCGCGTAGGCGACGAAGTACATCCGCGCGCGGTTGCGTTCGAGGGTGTTCGGGAACTTCGGCGGTGTCCACTCCAGACTCATGCCGGGCAGCCCCTGCCCGCGGGGCAGGTCGATCTGCACGCTGTGGCCGGTGGAACGGACGTAGGGCGTGTTGACCTTGCCGGCCAGCGAGGTGGCCCACAGCCGGGCCAGCGGTCCGCCGCCGGTGTCCAGCGCCAAGTGGTCGTCGGTGCGCTTGTCGTACCAGCGCGGACTCATGACCCAGCTGTAATTGCCGCCGTCGAGGTCGCGTTTCTGCGGCGCGGGCAACGTGGTCTGGTTCCACGGGTGGCGCTGGTCGACCGGGTTCCCCAGTGGATCGCGGTCGACGAAGGTGTGCTCGGCCGTCCAGTCCTCGTAGTACGAACTGCCCAGCAGGATCCGCATCCCGAGGTTGATGTCCACCAGGTCGGTGGTGATCAGCTGATTGTCCACCACGATTCCCGGCGTCACGAACATCGCGTTTCCCGCGGCGTTGAGATTCCGGTACGAGTAGTCGACGACGCCGGGATCTTGGAAGCAGCCCCAGCAGCCGAGCAGGGTGCGACGCCTGCCGACTTCTTCGTAGCCGGGCAGCGCTTCGTAGAAGAAGTCGAACACGTCGTCGTTCATCGCCACCGCGCGTTTGATGAAGTCCAGCACCCGCACCAGGCGGACCTGGTAGTCGGTGAATACCTGCGGTGTGGCGACGGTTCCCACGCCACCCGGGTAGAGCGTCGACGGGTGAACGTGCCTGCCCTCCATGAGGCAGCACATCTCCCGCGTGATGCGCGACATTTCCAGCGCCGCCTTGTACATCTCGCCTTCGAACGGGTTGAAGGCGCGCATGATCTCGGCGATGGTGCGGTAGCCGTGCACGTCCCCGCGAGGTGCGTCCTTGCGTTCCGCGCGGGGCAGCAGCGACGGGTTCGTCTCGGCGACCATCTTCTCGCAGAAGTCGATGAAGACCATGTTGTCCTGGAAGATGGTGTGGTCGAACATGAACTCGGCGGCCTCGCCGAGGTTCATGATCCACTCACCGAGCGGCGGAGTCTTCACGCCGTAGGCCATGTTCTGCGCGTAGATCGAGCAAACCGCGTGGTTGTCGCCGCAGATCCCGCAGATCCGGCTGGTGATGAAGTGCGCGTCGCGCGGGTCCTTGCCCTTCATGAACACGCTGTAGCCGCGGAACAGCGACGAGGTGCTCTTGCACTCGGCGACTTCTCCGTTGGCGAAGTCGACTTTGGTGTAGATCCCGAGATTGCCGATGATCCGGGTGATCGGATCGAATTCGACGTCGACCAGGGTGCGCCGCTCGGTGTCCGTGGTGGGGTGGGTGGTCATCCGGGAGGGCTCCTTAGCTCTGTGCCCGGCCGTTCGGCCAGCGTGGCTCGTAGCCACTGGTGAGCGCCGGTTCCTTGCGGCGCCACTTGGGTTCCTTGTTCGCGGTGTGGTTGGTGATTCCGCGCATCGTGCGGATGAACGGGCCGTAGGCGCGCAGCAGTGTGGACGACAACGTGGCGCCGGGAGGCTCGTCCATGAACGGCATGAACTTGTCGGGGAAGCCGGGCATGGTGCAGCCGATGCAGATCCCGCCCACGTTGGGGCAGCCACCGATGCCGTCCATCCAGCCCCGCTTGGTGACGTTGCAGTTGACCACCGGACCCCAGCAGCCGATTTTCACCTGGCACTTGGGGGAGTTGTAGTCGGCGGCGAAGTCGGCTTGTTCGTAGTAGGCGGCTCGGTCGCAGCCCTCGTGCACGGTCTTGCCGAACAGCCAGGTGGGCCGCAGCTGGTCGTCCAGCGGGATCGTCGGGGCGAGCCCTGCGGCTTGGTGCAGCACCCACAGCAGGGTTTCCATGAAGTTGTCCGGCTGCACCGGGCATCCGGGCACGTTGACGATCGGAAGTCCGCCCGCGGAGCGGAAATCCCAGCCGAGGTAGTCGGCAAGCCCCATCGAGCCGGTCGGGTTTCCCGCCATGGCGTGGATTCCGCCGTAGGTGGCGCAGGTGCCGATCGCCACCACGGCCCACGCTTTGGGCGCTAGGCGGTCGATCCATTCGTTGACCGTGATGGGTTCGCCGGTTTCCGGGTCGTTGCCCATTGCGGTCCAGTAGCCGTCGCCGTTGATCCGTTCGTTCGGAATGGAGCCTTCCACGACGAACACGAACGGCCCGAGTTCGTCCCGCTCGGCCTTGCGGAACGCCGTCATGAAGTCCTCGCCGGTTTCGTAGGCGAGGACCTTGTTGTGCAAGTGGACCTTCGGCAGACCCGGCACGGTGCCGAGCACGACGTCCTCCAGGCTCGGCAGCTTCGCGTTGGTCACCGAGACCGTGTCGCCGTCGCAGCTCATTCCCTCGGAGGTCCAGAGGATGTGCAGTTCGTCGATGGCCCGCGGCGGCGAGTCCTGCTCGGCCGATGTCGCGCTCATGGCACACCTCGTGTGGTCGGATGGCCGCGTGCGTATCCGGTGCCCCACGACCGCGGCGTGTTCCGACGGTAGGCGGGGTTTCGTTGCGGTGCAGGGGGATCTAGCTGCGCACCGGCACCGTGGTCCGAAGGTGTCAGGATGCCGCTGGGCAGTCGATGATCTCGTCGAGGAGGCCGCGGGTGAGGTCGACGGCTTGGTCCACTGAGGCGTTTACCGCAGTGGAAAGACCGATCCTTTCGGAACAATCCACCGGCTCGCATCCGACGACGAACGTTTTGCCGATCGTGCCACCGAGTTTGCGCAGCAGGCCGAGCACGACGTCGGGGGTCATGCCGTGCGCGTCCAGCACATCCGGTGCGGTGGTGGGCATTTCCGCCTCGATCACGGATACCGCGCCGGGCGTGCCACGTCCTGCGATGGCGTCGACGAGTACCAGCACGTCGTAACCGTCGAGGAGCTCGTAGGCCAGGTGCAGTCCTCGGATTCCGAAGTCCGCGAAGCGAACCCCGTCCGGTGGCGTGCTTTCGGCGAGGCGTTCGACGACGTGGACGCCGAAGCCGTCGTCGCCGAGGAAGATGTTCCCGATCCCGGCGACCAGGACGCGCATCAGTGCTCGTTCCGCGGGAAGCGCAGCGTCCCGTGCAGTCGTTCGAGGGCTTCAGCGGGCAGCTGCTCGACGCGGTCCAGCAGTTCCGCGGCGCGCGGATCGGTCTCGCGGACCTCGCGCTTCTCCTCGTCGGTCAAGGTCATCGTGCGCAGGGTGAGGATTTCGTCGATCTCGGTGGCGTCGAACAGGTCGCCGGGGCTCTGCGGGGCGATGGCGGGGTGGTCGTAGAGGATGATGGGCGAGGACAGCACGACGTCCCGGTCTTGCGGGTCGCCGACCAGCACCGGCCAGGTGTTGGTGTTGCGGCAGGCGGCCGCGATGTCCTGCGCCCACTTCGGAGGGTCCAGCAGCGAGAGGAAGCTCCCGTCGCGCACGGCGAGCATGGTGTGCACCGAAGCCAGCGAGCGGCGCAGCACGTCCTCGCGCACGTCGGCCGCGCTCGGTGTCCACTCGGATCGGTTCTCCACCCGGACTTGGATGGTGCGCACGTCGCGGGAGTGCTCCACGCGCCGGCTCTCGATGTGGATCAGGCCGGGAACGCGGTAGCGGTGCCAGTTCGCACCGTCCCGGCGGTCGGTTCCGGCGGGCAGCTCGAACATGACGGTTCGCGGTTGCTCCAGCGTGGCCAACGGCACCGGCACGGCGAACTCGCGCACGATTCCTTCGTCCCAAGGTTTTTCTCCGCCGCGGTGGCGCAGTTGCAGGCAGCGGACTCGAATGTCCACTGTGGTCGAAGGGGTGGCCTCGAGCGCGCATTCGGTTCGTGCGAACCAGTTCTCCGCCGCACCGGCCCCGCGGGGCGCGAGCACGCCGAACTGCCAGCGCATCCGGTTCTTCAACGCCGAGGCGCGGTAGGGGTAGAGCAGGTAACCCTCGAACAGCACGGCGTCCGCCACCGCGCGGGCCTTGCTGAGCGTCATGCGGCCACCTCCCCGAGGTGTGCGAGCTCGCGCACGGCCGGCCCGCGGGCGAGCGAAAGGTGCTGGACGAGCGGCAGTGTCAGCCGCCGGACCGGTGGTCGCAACGGCGACGCACGCGACCGGGGGAGACGGTTCAGCGGCTCCACCGGTAGCGGCGTTCCGGCCGTCCCGCACCGCCGTGGCGCAACCGCACCTCGGCGCGGCCGGTGGCGACGAAGTGCTCCAGGTACTTGCGCGCCGATACGCGGGAGAGTTCGGCGGCCTGCGCGCACTCGCTGGCCGACAGGTCGCCCTCGGTTCCCTGCAGCACCCGCTGCACGACCGCCGCGGTTTCGCTGGCGAGCCCTTTCGGCGTGCTCGCCCCGCGTTGCGGCGTGCCGAACAGCCGGTCCACGTCCTGCTGCGCCGCAGGTGCGTCGCCGGGCAACTCGCTCAACCGCTCGTGCAGTTCCCGGAAGCGCTCCAGCTGCTCGCGCAACGCGTCGAAGCTGAACGGCATGATCAGGTAGTGCAGCGCTCCGCCGCGGACCGCCCCGCGCACGGTGTCCAGGTCCTGCGCCGCGCTGATCACCAGCACGTCCGGTTCGGCCGCCGGCTGGTCGTCGGTGCGCAGCGCGCGTAGCACGCTGAGCCCGTCCATGTCCGGCAGGTAGATGTCCAGCAGCACCAGATCGGGCCGCAGGTCGGCGACCGAGCGCAGTGCTTCCGCGCCGGAATGCGCCACGGCGACCACCTCGAAGCCGGCGACCCGCTGCACGTAGCCGCTGTGGATCTTGGCGACCATGAAGTCGTCGTCCACCACCAGCACTTTGATCACGCGCGCACCTCCGAGGTCAGCCGGGCGGTGAACACTGCGCCGCGTTCGTTGCGCACGTCCACCCCGCCGCCGCGGCGGCGGCAGATCTGCCTGGTCAGCGCGAGCCCGAGGCCGCGTTGCTCGTCGCGGGCGGCTTTGGTGGTGAAACCGTGCCGGAACACCTCCTCGACGATCTCCGGGGCCACCCCCGGCCCGGAGTCGCGGACCCCGACCGTGATCGCGCCGTCGCGCTGGCGCAGGTCGGCTTCGATCCGGCCGTCCGGGCCTTCGGCCGCGTCCAGCGCGTTGTCCACGAGGTTGCCCAGCACGGTGGTCAGGTCCGCGGACAGCTGCTCATCGAGCTCGCCGAGTTCGCTGTCCTCGCTGAGCCGCAGCTGCACGCCCCGTTCGGCGGCGAGGCTGAACTTGGCCACCAGCAACGCTGCGGTGGCCGGGTCGGCGATGCGCCTGCCGACCTCCGCGCGCCACTGTTCGTGGGTGTGGCTGACCCGGTCGACGAACCGGGCCAGTTCGTCGTACTCGCCGAGTTCGATCAGCCCGGAGATGGTGTGCAGCCGGTTGGTGAACTCGTGCGCCTGCGCCCGCAGCGTGTCCGAGGTCGTGCGGTGCGCCGCCAGCTCCCGTTGCAGGTCGACCAACTCGGTGCGGTCCCGCATGGTGACCACCGCGCCGACCGCGGGCAGCGGCATCCGGTTGAGCACCACGACGCGCCCGTGCCGCAGCACGATCTGGTCGACTCCGCCGGTGCGGCCGGTGAGCACGTCGCGTGCGCGGTCGCCCAATCCCAGCGAGTCGATGTGCCTGCCCACGCAGTCGGCGGGCAGCGCGAGCAGCTCGCGCGCCTGGTCGTTGACCACGGTGATCCGGTTCTGCTGGTCGGCGCCGAGCACTCCTTCGCGGATGCCGTGCAGCATCGCCTCCCGGTGCTCGACCAGGCGGGTGATCTCCTGCGGCTCCAGCCCGAGCGTCTGCCGCTTCACCCGGCGCGCCAGCAGGATCGATCCGGCGATGCCGAGGAACCCGGCGAAGGCCAGCAGTCCCAGCGGTTCGCCCGGCGCTCGCTTGACGCCCGCGAAGAAGTCCGGGGTTTCCCGGCCCGCCGCGACCACGCCGACCACCCGCGCGCCCGGGCCGATCACCGGCACGTGCGCGACCAGCGAATCCACTCCGCCTGCGCGGACTTCGCCGACCCATGCGTGCCCGGACAGCACGGTGCTCGCGCCCAGCGGCAGCGGTTGGCCGCGCTGATCCGGATCGGGCGAGGTGAGCACGGTTCCCCGCGGATCCGCGATGATCACGTGGTCGGCACCGGAGAGGCTCCGCGCGCTCTCGGCGAACGCGGGCAGCGCGTCCTGCCGGAACGGGTCGAGCAGGCTCATCCGCACGCCCTCGGTGGCGGCGAGGTCCTCGGCCACCGACAGCATCCGGCGGCCCTCGGTGGCCCGGAACGACGAGCCCGACTGCGACACCGAGAACACCGCGATCGAGGTCAGCAGCAGGAAGATGATCACGAGCTGCCAGCCGAGGAACTGGCGCGACAGCGGTCCCCGCACCGGCCCACCTCCTCGTTGACCATGCTGACGGTAACCCGCTGACCTGCTGTGATCGCGCCCGGCCTCAGTGACACAACGACCAAAACCACCGTTACGTCCGCAACGCAGACAATCGGACCGCCGCTGTGCAGCATGTCCCGCGTCACTTGCGTCCCACCACGATGGAGAGGCGGGATCCCCGTGCGGCTGCGCACTGCGCTTTCCGTGGTCTTCTCGGTGCTGCTCGTGCTGCTGGTGCCACCGCTGATGAGCACCGGCTCCGACGAGGGCACCGACCAGATCCGCGGCTTGCGGATGCTGGTGCCGAACTCGCCAGGCGGCGGCTACGACGTCA
Source organism: Saccharopolyspora sp. (assembly GCF_017434145.1). Classification (NCBI taxonomy): domain Bacteria; kingdom Bacillati; phylum Actinomycetota; class Actinomycetes; order Pseudonocardiales; family Pseudonocardiaceae; genus Saccharopolyspora; species Saccharopolyspora sp. The sequence goes on from NZ_JAFRFW010000819.1 coordinate 20,495, forward strand.
CCGCCCGCACCGCGGTCAAGGCGATGGAGGACACCAAGCTCAACAGCAACGTCGAAGTGTTCAACCTGCCCGGGGCGGGCGGCACCGTCGGGCTCGGCCGGGTGGTCAACGAGCGCGGCAACGGCAAGCTCGCGATGTCGATGGGCCTGGGCGTGGTCGGCAGCGTCTACACCAACCACTCGCCGGTTTCGCTGGAAGACACCACGCCGGTCGCCAAGCTCGTCGAGGAACCGAACGTGGTGGTGGTCGCCAAGGACTCGCCGTACCACTCGCTGGACCAGCTGATCGCCGACTGGCGCCGTGATCCCGGGCAGACCCCGGTCGGCGGCGGATCCTCGCCGGGCGGGCCGGACCACTTGGCCCCGATGCTGATGGCCAAGGCGATCGGGCTGAGCCCGAAGCAGGTCAACTACGTGCCCTTCGACGGCGGCGGGGAGCTGCTGGCCTCCGTGCTCGGCGGCAAGGTCGACTTCGGCGTGTCCGGCATGGGCGAGTACCGGGACCAGATCGAAGCCGGCGAGCTGCGCGTGCTCGGCGTCACCGGAGCGCAGCGGATCCCCGGCGTGGACGCGCCCACGCTCCAGGAGGCCGGCGTGGACGTCACGTTCACCAACTGGCGCGGCATCGTCGCCCCGCCCGGGCTTTCCGAGGCCGACCGCAACAAGCTGATCGACCTGTTCACCAGGCTCAGCGCCACACCCGAGTGGAAAGAGGCGTTGCGGCGCAACAACTGGACCGACGCGTTCCAGCCGGGCCCGCAGTTCGGCGAGTTCCTGCGGCAGGAGAACGACCGGGTCGTCTCGGTGCTCAAGGAGTTGGGACTGGCATGAACACCACCACCGGAACCTCGTGGCGGGATTGGCTGCGGGAGCGCTCCGAACTCGGCATCTGCGCGCTGCTGGCCGCGCTCGGTGTGCTCGTGCTGCTCGACGCCGCCACCATCGCCTCCGACTTCACCCAGCGCGGGCCGCTCGGCCCGAAGACGGTGCCGATCGTCGTGGGCGTGCTGCTGCTGGTCGTGTCCGCCCTGCTGGCACGGGATGTGCTGCGCGGCGGGCGCGGCGAGTCCGAAGCGGGTGAGGACATCGACCTCACCGCGCCGAGCGACTGGCGCACGGTGCTGCTGCTGGCCGCGGCGTTCCTCGCGAACGCCGCGCTGATCAACGTGGTCGGCTTCCCGCTGTCCGGAATGATCTTGTTCTGGGGTTCGGCCTACGCCCTCGGCAGCCGCAACACCGCGCGGGACCCGCTGATCGCGGCGGTGCTCTCGGTCGTGACCTACGTGCTGTTCAACCAGCTGCTCGGGGTTCCGCTGCCGGGCGGTCCGCTGATGGGGGTGTTGTGACGTGGACTCGTTGCACTTGCTGATGCAGGGGTTCGCCACCGCGCTGACCCCGATGAACCTGGTCTGGGCCGCGCTCGGAGTGCTGCTGGGCACCGCGATCGGCGTGCTGCCCGGCATCGGACCGGCGATGGCCGTGGCGCTGCTGCTGCCGGTGACCTACGCGCTGGAACCGACCGGGGCGTTCATCATGTTCGCCGGGATCTACTTCGGCGGCATGTTCGGCGGATCCACCACCTCGATCCTGCTGAACACGCCGGGGGAGAGCGCGGCGGTGGTGGCTGCGATGGAAGGCAACCCGATGGCGCGCCAGGGCCGCGGCGCGCAAGCGCTGGCTGCGGCCGCGATCGGGCACTTCGTCGGCGCCATCGTCGGCATCTCGCTGTTGACGCTGCTGGCACCGACCGTTGCTTCGGTGGCGGTGAACATCGGCGCACCGGACTACCTGGCGGTCATGGTGCTGGCATTCATCGCGGTGACCTCGGTGCTTGGCAAGTCCCGCATCCGCGGGTTCGCCTCGCTGCTGATCGGGCTGACGATCGGGCTGATCGGGCTGGACGAGATGACCGGCCAGCAGCGGCTCACCTTCGGCATCCTGCACCTGGCCGACGGGGTGGACGTGGTCATCGTCGCGGTCGGGTTGTTCGCCATCGGCGAATCGCTGTGGGTGGCCGCGCACCTGCGGCAGACCTCCGGGAACGCGATCCCGGTCGGGCGGCCGTGGCTGGGTTCCGACGACCTGCGGCGGGCTTGGAAGCCGTGGCTGCGCGGGCCGGTGATCGGCTTCCCGTTCGGTGCGATCCCGGCCGGTGGCGCGGAGATCCCGACGTTCCTGTCCTACGTGGTGGAGAAGCGGCTGTCCAAGCGCCGCGATGAGTTCGGCAAGGGCGCCATCGAAGGTGTCGCCGGGCCGGAAGCCACCGCCAGCGCCTCGGCCGCGGGAACGATGGTGTCGATGCTGACCCTCGGGCTGCCGACCACCGCGGTCGCGGCGGTGATGCTCGCGGCGTTCCAGCAGTACGGCATCCAGCCCGGCCCGCTGCTGTTCCAACGGGAATCGGAGCTGGTGTGGGCACTGATCGCGAGCATGTTCATCGGCTCGGTGCTGCTGCTGGTGCTGAACCTGCCGCTGGCCCCGCTGTGGGCGAAGCTGCTGCGGATCCCGCGGCCGTACCTGTACGCGGGGATCCTGTTCTTCGCCGCGATCGGGGCGTACGCGGTCGGTGGCTCGCCGCTGGACCTGGTGGTGCTGTTCATCATCGGGCTCATCGGGTTCGCGATGCGCCGCTACGGGCTTCCGGTGCTGCCCGCGATCATCGCGGTGATCCTCGGCCCCACCGCGGAACAGCAGATGCGGCGTGCGTTGCAGATCAGTGACGGCGAAGTCACCGGTTTGGTGAACACGCCGTTCGCGATCACGGTCTACGTCATCGTGCTGCTGATCCTGCTGTGGCCGCTGCTGGCCCGGTTGCTGCCGCGTCGGCCGGGTGCGCAGGACGAACAGCACGAGTCCGACCGGGTGGAGGTCTGAGCCCCACCCTGCGCGGAGGCGGTGGCCCGTTCCGGAACCCCCGGCGGAACGGGCCACCGCCACCGGTCCCGCGTGATCAACGGAGCAACTAGAATCCTGCGGGTGTCCGAATACCGGATCGACGACTTGGCTCGCGCTGCGGGAACGACGGTGCGCAACGTGCGGGTCTACCAGGACCGGGACCTGCTGCCGCCGCCGCGCAGGCAGGGCAGGCGGGCCATCTACTCGGATGCGCACCTAGTCCGGCTGCGCCTGATCATGAACATGCTGGAGCGCGGCTACGCCTTCGCCCAGATCCACGAGATGGTCTCGGCCTGGGAGTCCGGGCGCAGCCTCGCCGACGTGCTCGGCGTGGAAGAGGTGATGGGGCGTTCCTGGGCGGAGCAGGCGCCGAAAGTGGTGTCGTTGCCGCAGCTGCGGGAGATGTTCGGCGGCGAGCTGACCCAGCGCAACATCCGTCGCGCCCTGGACCAGAAGCTGCTGGAGCGCTGGGGCGCGCGGTTCGTGGCCCCTTCGCCGCAGCTGCTGGAAGCCGGTCGTGAGCTGGTGCAGCTCGGCGTTCCGCTGGCGCGAGTGCTCGACCTGGCCGAGCAGTTGCAGCAGGACGTCGACCGCGTCTCGGCCCTGCTGGTGTCGCTGGTGCGCGAACACGTGCTGCGGGTCGGTGCCGGGGCGGCGCTCAACGACGAAGAGGTCGCCCGGTTCTCCGACGTGGTCGCGCGGCTGCGGCCGCTGGCGATGTCGGCGCTGAACGCGGCGGCGGCGCGTTCGGCGGAACGGATCATCCCCGAAGTGCTCGGTGACCGGCTCGCGGAGCTGCTCGAACCCGGGACGACTCCCGATGGGGCGCACTGACCTGCAAAGACGGTAGACGTAGCGGTGGCGAGTGCGCCGGGCGACGGGCGTCAGCACGAGCGCGGTGCCGCTGGTCAGCGCCCTGCTGCCGGCGAGATCGACTTCGCGGTGTGGATGATCTGCGAAGCGCTACACGGCTACTCGGGCATGCAGAACTAGAGGCGTGGCGGCATTGGCGGAGCGTCCGAGGTGGCCCCTCGGGGCGCCGCGTCGGCCGGATCCGCTGCACCTGCTCGGCCGAACCCGCCGCCGACCCTGTGCGGCGGGGGAGCCGGGTCGCGCAGCCGTCGCGACCCGGCACCGCTCAGCACGCCCGCGCGCTCACTTGCCCGAGCCCTCGAATCCGGCACG
>NZ_JAFRFW010000820.1:0-2995 GCF_017434145.1 Saccharopolyspora sp.
GCCCGCTGATCGGCGCCGAGCGAACCGATGTCCAACGCGTCGAACAGCACGCCGGTGTAGCGCTCCAGCGCGGGCGCGGCGGCGGGCTTGCCGCCGTTGCGGCGACGCGGGCGCCGGGAACGTGCGGGCGCGGAGTCGGGCACTGTGAACCTCCGGAAACTGGCACGTCTCGGGGAGGTCGCGCAGTGGCGGATCACAAGGACGAGCCCGGCGCCTGCGGGCGCCGCTGGTGGGTTTCGGGACCGATCGGGGCTCCGGCCGCGGTGCGGCGGGCTGTCTGGACCGGCTCGATGTCGGGGCGCAGTCTAGCCGACGGGTGCGGTGCGGCCGTCGCGCGCCCCCAAAGTCAAGATCAACTCGTTACGACCACGCAGAGCGCGCTGTCGCCTTCCTGCTCCACGCGCATCCCCGCATCGCAGGCGATGGTGCGCACGTCCTCGATCGTCGCGGGTTCGTCGTCCGCGGTCGCCAGCGCGCGGGCCAGCCGTCCCTTGTGCGACTTGTTGTGGTGGCTGACCACCTTGCGCTTGCCGCTCGCGTCCTCGGACAGCACGCGCACGCTCACGGCCTCCGGAACCCGCGCGAGCGCGGCGTAAGCACCGGAACGCAGATCCACCACCAGCTCGTCCGAGCCTTGCAGCACCGGCGCCAGCACCGGCCGCCACATCCCCCGCAACGGCCCGAATCCGGGCAGCGAACTACCCGCCGACAGCCGATACGCCGGGATCCGGTCGGTGCCCCGGACCAGCCCGAACAGCGCGGAAGCCACCGCGAGCCGGGAGTCCGCCCGCGCCCGCTGATCGGCGCCGAGCGAACCGATGTCCAACGCGTCGAACAGCACGCCGGTGTAGCGCTCCAGCGCGGGCGCGGTGGGGGAGTCGAGCAGTTCGGCGTTGCGCTCGACCTCGCCTGCCTGGCGTTCGGAGAGCCCGAGTGCGGCCAGGCTCGCGGGCAGGTCGGCGGCCAGCGAGCGCACCGCGTCGACCAGCTTGTGCCGGGTGTGCGTCAGTTCCGGACACGACAGCGCGTCCAGGTCCAGCGGCGGCCCGTCGCCGCCGGCGGCCTTGGTCTCGGAGGGAGGCAGCAGCACCAGCACGGCACGCCAGCGTAGACAACGCGGTGCGCGCCGTTGCTGCCCCGGCCGAGGCCCGGCGCGTCGCATCACTGATCACGCCGTCGTCGTGATCGGGCGTCGACGGGACGCGCGGGAACAGCGGTGTCCAGGCGGGACCGCCCGGTGCGGCGCAACGCCGGCGACCGGCGGCCTGCACGTCGACCGCGAACTGTCCCGGACCGGTGCGCGGGGCCGCTGCCTGCGGTCTCCCAGCGCTGTGGAATCGGCACGCTCCTACGAGGTTCTCGTACCCGCCGGAAAAATCCGAGCGGCGTTGTCCCGGTCTTCCTGCGCGCGCAGACGTCGTTCCCGTCGACCCGCTGTCGGGACCGGCGCTCGCCCGCAGGTGCGCGATCGACGGCGTCGCTGGTGAGCATGACGGCAGCACCGGCGAACGGCACCAGACATGCCGCGGCGCCTGCGACCCAAGTCGTCGCTGCGGACAAGGGGTGTCCGAGGGTGATCAGGCCGACGGCCACCGCCGGGAAGCCGGCGCCGAGGTAGAACGCCAGGTACAGCGCTCCGGTGACCGCGCCGCGCTGTCCTGCGGGCGCAGCGGCGTCGACCGCCGCGGCCGCGCCTCCGTAGGCGAGCCCGTGCCCGAGCCCGGCGACCACGGCCGCGGCCAGGGTGATCTGCGTTGCGCCTCCCGGGGCCAACGCCAGCACGGACAGGCTGACCAGCAGTCCACCGAGACCGCCGAGCTGCGCTCGAGCGGGCCCGAGCCGTCCGGCCAGCGGCTGCACCAGCACGGAGAAGATCAACATCGTGCCGAGGATGCCGCCGGTGACCGCCGGATCCGCCGCACCCGCCCGGTCGAGCAACGTCGGGATGACCGCGAGGAACAGCCCGGCCACCGTCCACGCGAGGAACCCGGTCACCGCGGAGGCCGCGAACAGCCTCCGCATCCCGTGCGGAATCCGCGGCCCGGTGAAGCGCCACCGGCGAGCAACCGGCTCCGCACCGGTCAGCTTCGCGACGCGGCGCCAACCGATCAGGAGCAACACCGCGTGCACCGCGTACGGCGACACCTGCGGTGCAGGCGCGTACCGGGCGAGCAGCCCACCGGCGATCGGTCCGATCGCCGTGCCCGCCAGAAAGGCCGCACTGGCCAGCATCGCCCCGCTGACCCGGTACCAGTCGCCCGCGCGCTCACTGATCAACGCGCTCGCCGCCCCGGTCGCCGTGCCCAGCGCGATTCCCTGCACGGCGCGTCCGAGCACGCACCACATCGGTCCCGACGCCACCGCGAAGCAGATCGAGGCGACGGCCGCCAGCACGACGCTCGCCCGCAGCACCGCCCGCCGCCCCAGCGCATCCGAAGCGGACCCGAACAGCACCAGGGCCGGAGCGCTGACCAGCGCGAACATCGCGTAGATCACCGTCATGGCCAGATCGCTGATCCCGAACATCGCCTGATAGGCCGGGTACAGCGGACTCGGCAGGTAGGCGCCCGCGGTGAGCACGACCAGCACGTACAAGCCGGTGCGCAGGTCGCTTCGCCGGGCGAGTCGATCTCCGGGCGCGTTCCGGCGGCGGGAAGCAGCACTCCTCTCGAACAGCACGCCCACAGGCTGCCGCCCGATACCGCGCAACAGAATCAAACGTTGCTGGACAAGACCGTGCAAAATGGTTGCATGATTGACCCGCGGCTCGCAGTGCTCCAACTCGTCGCGCACCACGGCACGGTCACCGCGGCCGCCGCGGCGCTGCACTACACGCCTTCCGCGGTCTCGTACCAGCTGCGCCAGCTGGCCGAGGAACTCGGCGTCGAGCTGGTGACCCAGCACGGGCGCGGCATCCAGCTGACCGGTGCCGCCCGGACGGTGCTGCGCCACGCGGAGGCGCTGCACGCCCAAGCCGAACGCGCCCACGCCGAAC
>NZ_JAFRFW010000821.1:0-11991 GCF_017434145.1 Saccharopolyspora sp.
GGCCGCTGCTGGCCGGGCGGGACGCCGAGAAGGTCGCCAAGGTGGCCACCCCGCTGGGGCTGCCGCACCGGGTGTTCGACTTGCGCGACGGCGCGGGCGTGGCCGAGGCGCTCGGCGACGTCGACGTGGTCGCGCACTGCGCGGGACCGTTCTCGGCGACCTCGGCGCCGATGGTCGACGGGTGCCTGCGTACCGGGACGCACTACCTGGACGTCACCGGTGAGGTCGATGTCTTCGAGTCGGTGTTCGCGCGTCACGACGAGGCGCGGCGGGCGGGCGTGGTGCTGCTGCCGGGCTCCGGTTTCGACGTGGTGCCGACCGATTGCCTGGCCGCGCTGGTCGCCGCCGAGCTGCCCGCAGCGACCGAGCTGGACCTGGCGTTCCAGGCCAGCGGCGGGATCAGCGGCGGCACCATGAAGAGCGCGCTGGAAGGCGCGGCGATGGGCGGCCGGGCGCGGGTGGGCGGTTCGCTGCGGACCGTGCCGATGGGCTGGCGGCGCCGCGAAGTCCCGTTCCCGTCCGGGCACCGCACGGTGACCTCGCTCCCGTGGGGCGACGTGAGCACCGCTTTCCGCAGCACGGGGATCGGCGACATCACCACGTTCGCGCGCCTGCCGGGGCTGGACCGGGTCGGGCCGCGCGCCTCGGCGTTCGGGCGGGTCGTGCTGGGCAAGCCGGTGGCGCAACGCATCGGCAAGGCCGTGATCGGTTCGCTGGTGCGCGGACCGGGCACTGCGCAACGCAGCAAGAGCTGGGTGGAGGTCTACGCGGAGGCCCGCGACGGGCAGGGGCGCAGCGCGTCCGCCGCGTTGATCGGGCCGGACACCTACGACTTCACCGCGGACTCGGTGCTGCGCACGGTCGACGGGTTGCTCGCGGGCGGCGTCGAGGCCGGTGCGCACACCCCGTCGACCGCGTTCGGTGCCGAGTTCGTCCGCCGGCTGCACGGAATCCGGGTCATCGGACCCTGATCTTCAGAGTTCCGGCAGCACCCGCAGCATTCCGGTGGTGGGACCGCCGAGCTTGAACTCCAGGTACGGGCCCGTCCGCGCCGTCGAGTGCAGTGCGATCAGGGCGGGGTCGCGCCGGACGACCTGCAATCCGGCGGAGACCCACCGCGCGGAGTCGGCCGAAGGGTCGGACGAGCCCACCACCACCGAAGCCACCGGCCCGGTGTCCACATCGGACTGCCTGGGTTCGAGCAGGCGGAGTTTGTTGCCCGCCGGGTCGGTCATCTCCTGCCACGGGACGTCTTCGCCCTCATCGGTGAACCGCGCTCCGGCGTTGAACAACCGCAGCAGCGTGTCGCGCTGGTGCTCGTAGGATTCGCTGCGCAGCTCCAGGTGCACGGCGTTCTTGCCCGCCTTGTCCGCCTCCGAGGCCGCGAACCGCAGCTCGACGCCGGGGCCGGTGGGCCGCACGACGTCGTCCGGGCCGACCGTCCACCGCAGCACGTGCGCCCACCAGTGCGCCAGCCGCTGCGGCTCGGGCGCGGCGAACTCGACGGTGAACCCGGTGCCGGTCATGAGCCCGGAGGTTAAGCCCTGCTGTTGAACTTGTCTTGCGGGAGCGGCCGGTCGTCAGGCCGCGGAGGCCACCTGCCGCGGCCCGGTCACGGCAGCACCGAGGGCGCTCCGCAGCGCGCGAGCGGCCAGCTGGCGGCGCACCGAACGCGGCGAGAGCTCCGCGAGCAGCCAGCCCACCGCAGCGGGCAGCACCCGCGGCAACCGTTCCGCAGCGCAATGCCCGGCATCGGCGACCAGCCACACCACCGCCTCCGGCCGGTCGCCCAGCGCCGTGGTGTCCCGCAACGGGATGTAGGGGTCGTTGCTGCCGTTGATCGCCAGCAGCGGGCAGCGCCCGATCGAATTGAGCAGGCCCTGCCTGCGCAGCGAGAACTCCTGCGAGAACCGGTTCGACTCGGCGCGGTGCGGCAACTGGTCCAGCCCGAGCGCGTTGCCGATGATCCCGGCCATCCCGCCGGGCAACCCGAGCACGTCCACCGCCGAACCGTTCGCGCCCACCGGCCCACCGACCTCGATCGCCGCGTCCACCCGCCCGGTCAGTGCCAGCTTCGCGGCCCAGTGCCCGCCGAAGCTCAACCCGAGCATCGCCGTTCGCACGCAACCGGTGCGTTCCGCGAGCCGCCGAGCAGCCCCGGCCAGCACCAGATCCGAGTCCGCGGCCAGCGGTACCCGCGACTCACCGGTCCCCGGCATGTCGACCGCGGCCACGGTCAACCCGGTGCACAGCGAGATCGCCAGCGCGATGCGATGCAGCTCGATCTTCCAGGTGTCCACCCCGCCGCACAGCAGCAGCAACTGGTCGCTGACCGCGCGGGGGCACCGGTACACGTGCGCGACCACGCTGGTGGGCTCGCCGCGGTATGGCACCTCCACCGCGTAGCGGCGGAACGTCACCGGGAGGCACGCCGAGGCGTGCCGGAAGCACTCCAACTGCCGCTGGTAGGCGTCGTGCCGATCCGAGGTGGCCAGGCAGGGGAAACGAGCCGCGCCCCAGCACGCCGCGGCGCGCGCCCACTCCTTCGCGGACTCGGCGTGCCTGGCCTCGGAGGCCCACACCGGGACCCAGCCGCTGCGTCCGCGGCCCCACACGTCGTCGATCCGCTCGCTCGCGCGTGCGACCACGTGCGCGGGGACTCCCCAAGCGCGGAACTGGCGGGCTCGTTCGGCGAACAGCTCCGTCGCCTGCACGGGAAAGGTGAACATGCCGCCTCGCCTCCCTGGTTCGGCCGCGGATACGGCGTGCGCAGGGAAAAACCGCCCGCGGTGAGCCCGATGGTGACGCACCGCGCCGCACCGGCCAAGGATCAGCCGCGCACGCAACCCCAATGTACGTGCGCATTCGTGCGTTGATCTCGCACGGTGCCTCTGTGCGGGTGGCTCACCCCTCGGCCGGGTAGTGCCAGTTCGCCCCGCTTCCGCGGTACTGCTCGACCGGGATCGGGTGCACCTCCGGCAGCAGGTGGTCCAGGCACAGCACGCCGCAGAGGTGGTCCACCTCGTGCGCGACCAGCCGCGCGATGCCGCGCTCGAAGATGGTGATCCGCCGCTCGCCGCTGATGTCCTGGTGCTCCACGTGCACCACCAGCGGCCGCGGGACCAGGCAGCGCACGTCGAAGAAGCTCAGGCAGCCCTCGTACTGCTCGTCGCCCTGCTCGCTCGACTCGATGATCCGCGGGTTCAGCAGCGTGATCAGGTCGTCGCTGCCGGGCGGGCGCACGATCGCGGCGGCCCGCTCGATGCCGATCTGCGGCGCGGCGATCCCCATTCCTTTGCCGAAGGTGTGCGCCTTGGCGATCCGCTGCGTCGCCGCGTGCAGCTCGTTGATCACCCGGCGGGCGTCCTCGGCCTCCGCGGGCAGCGTGAACGGCCGGGAGGGCCTGCGCAGCATCGGATCGCCTTCCTGCACGATGCCCAGCGCCGTCATCGTCTCGCTCGGTTTCGGCGGCCCGGAGCGCGCCGCGCGCACGTGATTGCGGAAATGCCATTCCAGCCGGTAGCGGGCGTGCATCGGCGGATCTTCGGTGGACCACGAGTAGATCGTGCGGTCGTCCTCGTGCCGGGTCTCGACCGCGGTCTGGAACGGCATGGACTCCGCGGTCATCGAGGTGTGCAGCCCCCACACCGCCGGGTCCAGATCGGTCGGGAAGTCCAAGGTCACCGATAATCGCCGGGTCGGCAGTCGCACCGCGCGCCGGAACCAGTGGCCCCACTTGTCGTCGCTGACCGTGTAGGTGTACTCGATCCACGCGCTTTCGCCGGGATACAGCGGAAACCGGCCGGAGTCGTTGGCGAACAGCAGCCACACCTCCTTGAAGGCGTCCCGGTCGTGCTGCACGCTCCAGCGCATCGGTTCCTGGCGCTGGTCCCCGTACCACGCCTGAAGATCGACTTCTTCCCAGGTCAGCGGGTTGTCCCGGTAGAGCTGGTTGGAGCGCTCCGGATCGCCGGGAAAGCGGTCCACCGAGATCCGGATCAGGTAGCGGGTGATCGGCTGCTGACCGTTGTTGACCAGAAGTCGCCGCATGGTGGCGCGGTAGGAACCGTTGTCGTAGAACAGTTCGGCGTGATCGTGCTCGACCACCAGACCGCCGGCGGGTTCCACCGGTGCCGGGGGAGCGGGTGGCGGCTTGCGCGGCGCCGGAACCGCGTTCTGCTCCCGCCAGGCCCGGCGCAGCGAGCCACCGGCGTTCAGGGCGCCGTCGGCGGCCTGGGCGAACTCCCGGGAAGCGTGCTCGCCGCCGCTCTCCACCTTCGACACGTACGACCGGCTGTAGCCCATCTCCCGCGCCAGCGCCGAGCGCGAGAGTCCCCGCACATCCCGCCACCTGCGGAATTCGGCCACGAACACGTCCTGCTGCGGCGCCGCGTCGAAGTCCGCTTTCGGTTGGCCGGTCATGAGGACCCCATCGCCGTCGCGTCCGGGCGTGCGTGTGCGTGAACGCACCGTGAGCAGTTGCTCAGACTACGCGCACACCAGGGGTCCGAGGTTCGCTCGAACTCGGGTTCCAGAACGTCGGCGGCAATTTCACGCAGATGGCGGGTAGCTGATCGGACCATGTCAACCGAAGTCTTTGTTTGCACAACGAGTGCGTGTTCATCGGACGCGTCCCGGTGGCGCCGCGCGGAAGGGGCTGATCACGTGAGCAGCCCGCTGGCCATCCACGGTGGGCCTCCGGTGCTGCGGACCATGGCGCCGCAGGTGCCGTGGCCGCCGATCGACATCAACACCGCCGTCGCGGTCACCGCCCAGCTCTACAACGCGGTGTCGCTGCCTGGCCGCACCGGTGTGGTCGCCGAGCTGGAGAGCAGACTCGCGGAGTTCTTCGGCGTGCGCCACGCGGTCGTCACCTCGTCCGGCACCGCGGCGCTGCACTCCGCCTACGCGGCGCTCGGCCTCGCCGACGGTGACGAGGTGATCGTGCCCGCCTACACCTCGCACGCCACCGCCACGCCGCTGCTGCACCTGCGGGCGAAACCGGTGCTGGTCGACTGCGACGAGCTCGGCAACCTCGACCCGGAACGGGTGCGAGCGGCGATCACTCCGTTCACCAAGGCCATCGTCGCCACGCACATGTGGGGCGTGCCCGCGCGCATCGAAGCGCTCGCCGGCCTCGCCCGGCAGCACGGCATCGCGCTCGTGGAGGACGGTTCGCACGCGCACGGCGCGGCGATCGGCGGCCAGCGGATCGGCACGTTCGGCAGCATCGCCGCGTTCAGCACGGGCGGGTCGAAACCGCTTTCCGGTGGGGAGGGCGGTTTCGTGCTCACCGATGATGATGATTTGTACTACCGGGTGCTGTTGCACGGCCAGGACGGCAGCCGCTGCCGCAGCGAGATCCCGATCGACCACCCGCTGCGCAGATACGCCCTCACCGGCACCGGCCTCGCGCACCGGATGCATCCGCTGGCCGCGGCGCTGACGCTCGGCCAGCTCGGCGAACTGGACCGGCGGCTCGGCGGCCGCAGGCAGATCGCCGCCCGCGTGATCACCGAGCTGCGCGAACTGCCCGGGATCTCGGTGCCCGAGGTGCCCGGCCGCTACGCGCCGTCCTGGTACGCCGTGCCGCTGCTGCACCGGCCGGAGGAACTGGGCGGATTGCCGGTGGACGCGCTGGTCGCCGCGTTGCGCGCGGAAGGCTGCTTGGAAGTGGACCATCCGCGGGCACCGCGGCCGCTGAACGAGCACCCGCTGTTCGACGCGCCGAACCGGTTGTTCCCGAACCTCCCGGAGGGCTGGCCGCGCTACCGGCCGGGGCAGTATCCGCGGGCGGAGCGCAGGCATCGCAACACGCTCACGCTGAAGGTGCCGCACAACGACCCGGAACTGGCCGACGGCTACATCCGCGCGTTCCGCAAGGTCATCACCCACCACCGCACGCTGATCGGCCCGGACTAGCCTCGATCGCCCAGCCGCCCGCCACGAGCGGGCACCCGCTGCTGTTGAGATGCCTGCTGCTTGGATCCACTGAGGACAGTCGCGCGTTCTGCCGCTTCGTCGACGGCCCAGCGGCGCGCGGGAGACTAGAGCCAGTCGTGTTCGCGGGCGTAGCGGGCGGCTTCGTGGCGGGTGCGGGTCTGGGTTTTTTGCATCGCGTTCGAGAGGTAGTTGCGGACCGTTCCCTCCGCGAGGTGCAGCCGAGCGGCGGTGTCGGCGGCGGAGAACCCGTCGCGGGTGGCGCGCAGGACGTCGAGCTCGCGGTCGGTGAGCGGGCAGTCGTCGACGACGGCGAGCGCGGAGACCTCCGAGTCGATCCAGCGCTTGCCCGCGTGCAGCGTCTTGATCACCGAGGTGATGTGCGCGGGTTCGGCCGACTTGCTGACGAAGCCCTGCACGCCGAGCTTCAGCGCCTTGCGCAGCACGCCGGGCCGGGCGTGGCGGGTGAGCATGAGGACCACCTGCTGCGGCCGCGCCCTGCGGATCTCGGCGACGGCGCCGAGCCCGTCCACCCGCGGCATCTCCAGATCGATCACCAGCACGTCCGGCTGGTGCCGCAGCGCGGCGGCCACCGCGGATTCGCCGTCCTCGGCCTCGGCGAGCACGGTGATCTCGCCCTCCAGCGGTAGCAGGGCCGCCAATGCTTTGCGCAGCAAGGCTTCGTCGTCGGCGAGCACCACCGTGGTCATCGGTTCTCCTTCCGAGCAGGCCGGGAGGGGAAGGTCGCCGTGGTCCGGAACCGGCCGTCCCGCCGGGAGACCTCCAGCTCGCCGCCGTTGTCCGCGAGGCGTTGGCGCAGCGTGGAAAGCCCGCTCAGTTCCGGCGGCCCGGTCTCGTGCGCGCCGTCGTTGACGATGGTGATCCCGGAGGCCGACAGCGTGATCCGCACCTGGCGCGCTTGGGCGTGGCGCAGGATGTTGGTCGTCGTCTCGCGCAGGACCTGGCCGAGCAGTTCCCCCGCGTGCGGATCGGCGTCGGCTTCGCGGTCGATGTGCACGAAGATTCCCGCGGCCTCGAAGAGGTTCTTCGCGTTCTCCAGCTCCGCGGACAGGTTCAGCTGCCGCTGGGCGTGGGCGAGTTCCTTGGTCTGCGCGATGGTGTCGCCGACCAGGGCGTGCACCTCGCCCAGTTCCTCGCGTGCCCGGCCGGGATCGCGGTCGAGCAGCTTCTCGGCGAGCGCGACCTTCAGCTTGACCACGTGCAGGGTGTGGCCCTGGATGTCGTGCAGGTCGCTGGCGAACCGCATCCGCTCCCGCATGACCGCCAGCTCCGCCTCGCGCTGCCTGGACTGCTCACGCTCGACGATCAGGTCGGAGAACTTCTGGTTGAGCAACGCGAACACGGTCGCCACCGGGACGGTGAGCAGCGGGACCACGACGTACTGGAAGACGCGTCCGCCCGGGTCGTCGCCGAACACGAGCAGATTCGTCGAGCCCAGCGCGGCGATGAACACGCACAGCCCGGAAAGGGTCGCGAGCCGACGGCGGGGCAGCTGCGGGATCAGCAACGACACCACGACGCAGATGCCGTAGACCGCGGCGGAGCTGTCCGTCAGCGCCCCGGCCAGCCAGGTGGCCGCGGTCACGACCAGGCAAGGCCGGGCGACGCGGCGGGAATCGTCCGCGGTCCAGCGCTCGGCCAGCACCAACGCGGCCGCCATTCCCACGAGCTGGAGGACGACGTGTCCCCACGAGCGTGCGGTGAACGCCAGGAACACGCCGACGACGATCAGCGGCGGGAGCGTCGAGAACAGGTTCAGCGAGCGCACCCGGTCCTGCACGGCACGGCCGGTCCAGGTCCGGCGGTCCACCGGCAGCGCGGTTGGCATGGTCCTCCGAGGTCGGGCGGTTCCCTGCCGATCATCTCTGCCGCACCGGGTCCCCACCAGTGACGTCACGTCAGGTCTCGGTGGCCAGGAACGTCACGGCGCATCGGTGACGCCGCCGCACTACTGCGCGGGCGCGGATCTCGCTGGAATCGGGCAGCACGACGAGATCGACGACCTGGCGGTGGTTCTCCCACCGCGGAAAGGAAATCCGATGCGAAAACTTGCGCTGCCGGTGGCCTTCGCCGCCGTCGCCGCGGCGACCGCGGTGCTGGTCCCGGCGGTGTCCGCCGCGCCTGCGGCCCCGGAGGAGCTGAACTGGGGGCCGTGCCCGGACACCGGCATCCCGACGCCGGACCTGGAATGCACGACGGTGCAAGTGCCCCTGGACTACGCGGATCCGGACGGCCGCAAGATCGACCTCGCGATCTCGCGGCTGCCGAGCAAGAACCCGGACAAGCGACGCGGCGTGCTGCTGACCAATCCGGGCGGTCCCGGCGGTGCAGGCCTGAACTACCCGCAGCTGCTGACGAACCTGGCTTTCCCGGCGCCGCTGCCGCAAGGCGTGCGCGAGCAGTACGACGTGATCGGCATCGACCCGCGCGGCGTCGGGCACAGCGACCCGGTGACCTGCGACCTGACACCGGAGCAGCTGGCGATCGGCAACCTGCCGTACGCGAACGGCCCGGCGGACGTCGTGCGGCAGGCGGAGGTCGCGAAGGCGGAAGCCAGGCAGTGCGCGGATTCCGCGACCGGATCGATGCTGCCGCACATGACCACGGCGAACACCGCGCGGGACATGGACCGGGTCCGCGCGGCGCTCGGTGAGCCCAAGGTGTCCTACCTCGGCGCGTCGTACGGGACGTACCTGGGCGCGGTCTACACGACGATGTTCCCGCAGCGCAGCGACCGGTTCGTGCTGGACAGCAACCTCGGCCCGGGCGGCTACGACATCGAAGCGATGCGCGGCTTCGGCCGCGGCATGCAGGACCGGTTCCCGGACTTCGCGGAGTTCGCCGCCGCGCACCCGGAGCACGGGCTGGGCACGACTCCTGCCGAGGTGACCGCCAAGTACCACGAGCTGGCCGACCGGCTGGACCGGAATCCTGTCGCGGGCTACGACGGGTCGATCTTCCGCGGCATGACGTTCACCTTGTTGTACAACGACGATCTGGGCACGTTGGCGCAGGGGTGGCGCGCCCTCGATCACGGCGAGGACCCGAAGCTGCCGGGTGGCGTCCCGACCGCGACGGACAACGTCATGGCCGCGCGGTTCGCCGTGGTCTGCGGCGAGTCGGATTGGCCGCGGTCGGTGCAGAGCTACCAGCGGGACGTGGCGGTCGACCGGAAGCGGTACCCGCTGATCGGCGCGGCCGCCGCGAACATCTCGGCGTGCGCGTACTGGTCGAAACCGGCGGCAGAGCCCCAGGTGCGGATCACCGACCGCGGCCCGTCGAACGTCCTCATGGTGCAGAACGAGCGGGACCCGGGAACACCGCTGGCCGGCGCCCGCGAGCTGCGCTCGGCGCTCGGCGACCGCGCCCGGATGGTGACGGCCGATCAGGGCGGGCACGGCGTCTACGTGTTCGGGGCCAACCAGTGCGCGAACAACGCGGTGAACGACTTCCTGGTCACCGGTGCGCGACCCGAGCAGGATTCCTCCTGCGCGGCGGAATCCCGCTGAACGAGCTCGGACGAAACCCGGCCGATCGCCATCCGCGGTCGGCCGGGTTCGCGTTCGGCGGCGAGTCCGCACGCGGAACCGGAGCCTGTCGGGCGGGGCGTGCACACCATCGGCATTCGATAGGCCCGCGCATCAGGTGTAGAAGTGGATGCCGAGATCAGGACGCACCGGCGGGAGGACGCGGGTGGAGAGCGAGGATTCGCGGAACGAGCCGGAAGACGTCGTGCTGAACTCGGTCGGTGGCGGAGTCAACGGCCCGGTGGTTAAGGCGAGCCGTATCCGGGACGTGATCATCCACCAGCACGCCGGTCCGCGGCCGAATCTGCCGCACCGCATCGGCGCGGTGCCTGCTCGCGTGGGGTGCTTTCAACAGCGCCGGCCGGTCGACGCGGGCGAGTTCGTGCCCGCGGGAACGGGACGAGTGCTCTCCGGCCTCGGCGGGGTGGGCAAGACGCAGCTCGCGGCCGAGCTGGCCGAACACTTGTGGTTCGAAGGCGAGATCGAGCTGCTGGTCTGGGTCGCGGCGAGCTCCCGAGAGGCGATCACCTCGGCCTACGCCGCCGCTGCCGCCGAACTCGGCTGGGACCCGGACGGGAACCCGGAGCGCGGGCCGGAACGGTTCCTGGCCGGACTCGCCTCGTCCTCGTGGCGTTGGCTGGTGGTGCTCGACGACCTGCGCAGTCCCGGCGACGCCACCGGTCTGTGGCCGCCGGACCGGCCGCAGGGCCGGACGCTCGCCACGACGCGGCGTCGCGACGCCGCGTTGGTGCACGATCGGCGCGAGCTGGTCGACATCGGCGTGTTCACCGCGGAACAGTCGCTCGCCTACCTGACGGCTCGGCTGGCCAACCGGCCGCAGGGTGCTGAAAGCGCCGCCGAGCTCACCGGTGCCGAAGGCGCCGCCGACTTCGCCGGTGCCGAAGGTGCCGCCGAGCTCGCCGCCGACCTCGGCCACCTCCCGCTGGCGCTGGCGCAGGCCGCCGCCTACCTGCTCGATGAGGATCTGGATTGCCACGAGTACCGGGCGCTGCTGGCCGATCGGAGCCGCAGGCTCGCCGACGTGCTTCCCGAGCAGGAGGCGCTGCCGGACGAGCAGGTCGATCCGGTGACCGCGACCTTGGCGCTGTCGGTCGAGCTGGCGGGGCGGCTGCGACCAGTGGGCTTGGCGCCGAAGGTGCTGGAAGTCGCCGCGATGCTCGACCCGCAAGGCATCCCCGCTGAAGTGTTCACCAGCACGGCGGTCCGCGCGTACCTGGAGCGGGTCACCGGTGACGCCGTGGATCAGCACGCAGTGCGCAGCGCGCTGCGGTGCCTGCATCGGCTGAACCTGATCACCGAGGACAGCGGCGCGAACTCGCGGCGAGTGCGGGTGCACGCACTGGTGCAGCGCGCGGCTCGGGACCAGCTCACAGCAGACCAGCTCGGTGCACTGGTGCACTCCGCAGCGGACGGGCTGTACGAGACGTGGCCGCGGGAACGTTCCGGGGACCTGATCCCTACCTTGCGCACGAACACCGAAGCGCTGCACCCGCATGCACCGGGTCATCTCTACGAGTGCTGCTGCCACCCCTTGCTGTTCCTGGTCGGGGCGAGCCTGGGCCGCAGCGGAGCGGTGACCGCCGCGGTCGAGCACTTCCAGCGGATGCGCGAGACCGCGGCGCGCTACTCCGATCCGGAACAGCACGGAGTGCTGACGATTCGCCTGGAACTCGCGTGGTGGCGCGGGGTGGCGGGCGACCTCGATGCCGCCGTCGCCGACACGGAGCAGGTGGCCGACGTCCGTGCGCAGGCGTTCGGGCCGGACAGCCCTGCGGCGTTGGAGGCCCGCGTCAACCTCGCCCGGCTGCGTTCCGAAAGCGGTGATGTGGCCGGTGGCCTGGCCGAGTTGAACAGCGTGGTGCCCGTCCTGATCCGGGTGCTCGGTGCCGATCACGATGACACGCTGAGTGCGCGGGTGTGCCTGGCCAACGATCAGGCCTCCCTCGGCGATATCGCGGGGTCCGTGACCGCGATGGAGGTGTTGCTGGCCGACATGCTGCGCACCCGCGAGAAGCAGGATCCGGGGGTGCTGAGCGTCCGGCACAGCCTGGCGCTGCGGCATGGTGAGGCCGGGCATGTCCAGCAGGCGGCAGCCGAATTCGGCGAGCTGCTCGAGGATCGGTTGCAGGTGCACGGACCGGACCACCCGAACACGTTGCAGACCCGCGGGTTGCTGGCCACCTATCGAGCGCGCGCGGGCGAGCCGGAGCACGCGGTGGACGAGCTGGAGATGCTGGTGCAGGACCGGCTGCGGGTGCAGGGACCAGATCACCCGGACCCGCTGTCCACCCGGGACGAGCTGGCCACGCCGCGCGCCGCCGCGGGCGATGCGCGGGGCGCCCTGGAGGAGATGTAAGAGCTGTTGCCCGATGCGCTGCGGGCATTGGGGCGTTTGCACCCGACGACGTTGAGCATCCGGCAGGCTCTCGCCATCCGGCGCGGCGAGGCGGGCGACCCGCACGGGGCGGTCGAGTTGTTCGCC